>JAJYGS010000060.1 GCA_021785055.1 Nitrospirota bacterium
TGCTGTCCTCCACAATCGTATCGATAACGGTCTATCAGTTATACGACTGGATGCCGTTTTACGAGAAGCTCTTCATAATCATCTCGGTCTCGACGGCCGTCTGGGTCGCAGTCGCCTTCCTGACGAAGCCCACCGACGAGGCCAGGCTCATAGAGTTTTATAAAAAAGCCGCGCCGGGCGGCCCCGGCTGGAGGCATATCGAAAAGAAAATCGCCGAGCCTCATTCGCGCGGCAAGTCCATCGCAGGGGACGTCATACACTTCACGCTCGGAACGGTTATGGTCTACGGGTATACGCTCGGCATCGGGAAGTTTTTGCTCGGCCATTCCACCGAGGGGATATTCTGGTGCGCATCAGCCGTACTCGCCACGGCGCTTTTGTATTCCGGCCTGACAAAGCGCGGCTGGGACAAGGTATACGAGTAATGTCCGGAAGAATCAGGCGCGAGAAGGACTGCGTGGCGAGGATGATTGAGATTTACTGCCATGACCTGCACGGCGGCGGCTTGAGCCGCGGCGGGCCGGGGCCGGCTGACCGGCTGTGCGAGGAATGCAGGGGGCTTCTCGATTATGCAAACCTGCGCATAGATAAATGCGTATTCGGCTCAAGAAAAGGCACATGCGCGAAATGCGCGATACACTGCTATAATAAAACGATGCGTGCCGGAATAAAAGAAGTAATGCGCCACTCCGGGCCCAAGATGACTTACAGGCACCCGTGGCTGTCGCTTATGCATTTCCTGGACGGGTTCAGAAAACCGCCGAACAGGAATAACCGGAATACATAACCCATGCGCGGCCTTACAATCCTTTTTACGGAATCCTCCCGGAATTTCGGCGGGCAGGAGAGGCGCCTTCTCGCCGAGTCCCGTCTTGTGACGGAGCGCGGGCACAGGGTAGAGATCGCCTGTCCTGGGAGAAGCGGCCTTTTCGGAAGGGCTTTATCTGCCGGAGTGCCCGTCCACCGCGTCCCGATGCGCGCCTCGCTCTGGCCGCCCGCGCTTGCCGCGCTTTTGCGCCTTGTTATCCGGCTGAAGCCGGACGTTATCTATTCCCACTCCGGGCACGACTCCTGGCTGTCGGGTATTGCGGGAGCCATAACCGGAACGCCGCTTGTCCGCTGCCGCGATCTCCTTACGCCGGTGCGTTCAAAGACGGCATATATCCTGCCCCGCCGCGTGCTGGCATGCTCGGAGGCCGTTAAGGCCCAGCTCATGGAAGCCGGGGTGCCGGGCGGAAAAATATTCGTCTATTACCCGCACATCGATACCGCCAGGTTCGCCAGGGTTGACGAGGCTTCGAGGGCCGCCGTGCGGCTGGAGCTGAACGCAGTCGGGCGTTTCCCCGTCGTCTTCTGCGCCGGCGAGTTCCGCCCGGAGAAGCGGCAGGAAGACCTCGTCCGGGCGCTGGAGCTTCTGCTCCCGGAATTTCCGTCAGCCCTGCTTGTCCTGGCCGGGAGCGGCAGGCGGCTTGAAGCCGTCCGCAGCCTCGCCCGCGACAAGGGACTGGAAGGCAAGGTGCGGTTCCTGGGCGGGCGCGAGGATATACCGGCCCTTCTCTCGGCAGCCGACATATACGCTTTCCCTTCGGACATTGAGCCTTTCGGTAAGGCGCCTGTCGAGGCGATGGCGGCGGGGGTGCCGGTCATAGCTTCCCAAACGGGGGGATTAGTTGAGATAGTGGAGGATAAGAAAAACGGCCTGCTTGTCCCGCCGCGCGACCCCGATGCCATTGCCGCCGCTATCGTCAGGCTGGCAAGAGACGAGACCTTAAGAAAATCCCTCTCCGCCGCTGGCCGGGAACGCGCGGCCTGTTTCGATTCGCGCGCCGCCGCGGAGCAGCTTATAGGTCATTTTTACGCCGTAGTGAAAAGGAAGAAGGTCGATGTGCGGGCGGCTCCCACGGCAAGGTAGAAGATGATAATTGATCTCCATACCCACGGCCTTTCAGGTTTCGGCTCGCGCTCCGAAAGTCCGGAGGACTACCTCGAAATGGCCGCCGCCATGAAGGCTCATGGGACGGACGCGTTTCTGCCGACGCTGTTTCCCGGCCCCGTGGGTATAATGCGCGCCCAGCTTGCGGCGATAAGGAAGGCGATGGAGGAGCAGTCCGCCCCCGCCGTTATACTCGGCGCGAACCTCGAAGGGCCGTTCGTGAATCCGAGAAGGCAAGGCGCGCTTGGGCCGGTTGGCAGGCCTCGGGTGGAGGAATGTTTTTGGCCGCCGTCCATCGATAATCTCCGGCGGCTGATTGACGGGTTCGAGGACGTTGTGAAGGTCATTACAATCGCGCCGGAACTCAAGGGCGCGCTTCGGTTAATAGAATTCTGCGCGGATGCGGGCATTATCGTGGACATGGGCCATTCGGATGCATCTTTCGAGCAGGCGCGGGACGGCGCGAAGGCCGGGGCCAGGGGGGTTACGCACCTCTTCAACGCGATGTCCGGCCTGCACCACAGAAACCCCGGCCTTGCGACATATGCGCTCATGGACGACGATTTATACGTCGAGCTTATAGCCGACGGGGTACACGTATGCCCGGAGACGATAAGGCTCGTCCTGAAACTGAAGCCCGCCGACAAGATACTGCTCGTCTCCGATTCGCTTGCGCAGGCGAAGACCCCCGCGCACCCGGAGCCTTCGCCTCTGTATCTTCCGGACGAACCCGGCAGACCGGCGACGCTTGCCGGCGGCGGCCTTACGCTGATGGAATGTGTGGAGCGCATGACACGCCTTGCCGGCGCGCCGCCTGAGTCGGCGCTAAGGTTCGCCTCGGAAAACCCGGAAAGATTTCTCTCTTATAAAAATCTTTGACAAACTGAATAGTTCCATTTACAATATCCAAGATTATGAAAATTCATACTCTCGGCAAAGGCAGGATTGAGAAGTTCCTACGAAGGCTGATGGGCCAGGGTTCGCGCGGCTCCGCCCCGAAGCTTGACGAGGTATTGAAAGAAATACTTGTAAAAGCCGATGAATTTGTCCCGTCAGAGGCCGGTTCCATCCTCCTTGACGACCCCTATATCAAGTCCGAACATATCGACGACCCGTTCAAGAACCAGCTTCATTTCGTTGCCTGCTTCGGGCCGGTGGCCGAAAAAGTCCTGGGCATGACTATCCCCGCCACATACGGCATCGCCGGGAAGACATACATAACCGGGCGCCCGTATATGGATGAGAATAACAATAAAAACAAAGACTTAAATGACGTAGTAGATAAAAAGCTGGCCACGAAAACCCGCTCGATCCTCTGTGTCCCCATCGTGCTTGGCCGCTCGGTTTGCGGGGTCATCGAGCTTATAAACCGAAAGGGCAAAAGGAATTACAGCAGGGACGAGATGAAGCTCCTGGAGATATTCGCCGGCTACACCTCCACCCTCATCCAGAACGCCCTCGACGCGAACAGAAATGAGGAACTCACCAAACGGGACGACCTGACAGGGCTTTTTAACGACCGGTATTTCCACCGGCAACTATCCGAGGAACTAAGGAAGACCAAAAGGTCCGGAAGGCATATTTCCCTTCTTTTCCTTGACCTTGACAACTTCAAACAGGTAAACGACAGCTACGGCCACCTGGTCGGGAGCCGCACGCTTGCCGAAGTGGGGCATTTAATCCGCGACGCCCTCGAAGGGGAAAACGCAAGCATTGTGCGCTACGGGGGAGACGAATTCGCCATAATCCTGCCCGGCAGATCCCGCGACGAGGCCTATCTCCTTGCCGAGCGCGTGCGGGGCGTCATACAGCACGCCGTTTTCCTGAAGGAAAAAATCCGGGGAGAGCAGCCTTATAACATCGCCGGAGTCATAACGTGCAGTGTAGGCATCGCGTCTTTCTTCGAGGACGGGCTCGAGGGCGGCAGCCTGGAAGAAGAAAAGATCGCCTTCATCCGTCACGCGGACAAGGCGATGTACATGGCAAAGGAAAGCGGCAAGAACAATATCTGTTTCGGCGAGAAACAGGACGGAGGCATGGCTATATCTCCTCACGCGGCGCGCAGGGCCGACTGGTAAGGCTGCGGCAGGAACATGACGGGCGTCGGAGAGTGCTTCAGCATCTCCTCGGCCACGCTTCCGACTGCTTTGCCTTCCATGTCCGCCTCCCGTCCGCCGACCCGGCCCCATGTCTTTTCCATGCCTATTTTTACCCTTCGGCCCCTGGACGGCATTATAATCATGCCGGCCTTTTCCTCCACGGCGATCTCTATTATGCCCGAAGGCGCCTCTCCGCGATGGACGTGAACGGTCGTCTTAAGCCCTTCGCTTTCAAACTCCCCGGCGTAATCCGCAAGCGCGCCTTCCGCCGCCATCTCGAAATCGCGCTGGACTTCCCTTGACGTCCCGGCCTCCACCACGTGCGCAAGGACGACCTCGTGAACCACGACTCCGGCAAGGGGTCTCAGGAACTCCGCCGCCTCGCCGGGGAAATCCGATATGTCCACCGGGACAAGCACCTTGCCCATAGGCCAGAGCGGCGCCTTCAGGACGTGCCCGCGCGCGTCCTCGGAGTGTTTCTCTATAAGTACCGGGATGGACGACTCCCGGACGACTTCTATGGAGACGCCTGCCGTTACGATGTCTTCTATGACGCCCTTGTCCACGCGGCTGATTATGATAACGGAAGCGCCCCACTCGGAGGCCTCCTTCGTTATCTCACGCGGGACAACGCCCTCGCGGACGTTCGTTTCCACGGAAATGCCGAGCGCCTCCAGGTCCTTCTTTATCTTCGCCAGGTCCCCAAGGGCGTCCTCTTTCGCCGCCTGCCGCCTTTCTTTTACTTCCGGAGGGACTACATAGAGCATCCGCATCTTCTTAATAAGTCCGCTCTCTCGCACGAGGGCGAGGTCCTTGAAGACCTCGCTGCAACCCCGCGAGAGGTCCGTCGCGCATAGAACCCTGTCGAAAACGGCATCCATAAAACCTCCGTCAATACCGGGTGTAAGGCAGATCGGGATAGTCGAATTTCGGCATCGTGCCGGTCAGGCTCCTGAGAAAATCCGCTATCAATACCGCGTCTTTTCTGCTGATATTCGTGTTCAGGGCCTCATTGCCCATGACGACGACCGCACCCTCAAGCGTGTTGACGGAACCGTTATTGAAATAGGGCGCGGTCAGCTCGACATTTCTGAGCGTCGGGGTTCTGAAGGCGGACAGGTCAGCCGGGTTCTTAGTTACCTTGAACCGTCCTTCATCGACCGAACCGGGCACTTTTATGTGATGAAAGTTGCCGTCTGAGAGAACCGGCCCGTTATGGCAGGCCGTGCATCCCTTTTCCTGGAACAGGCGGTATCCCTCTCTTGCGTCTCTGGAGAGCGCCAGTTTGTCGCCCCGGAGGTAGCGGTCGAAAGGAGAATCAGGGGTTATAAGCGTGCGTTCAAACGTGGCTATCGCCTTGGCGATATTGCCGGGAGTTATCGGGTCGGTTTCCCCGAAAACCTCCTTGAAGCGAGTCACATATTCCGGGACCTGTTTGAGGTTATTCACCATCTGCGTAAGGGTCTGCTTCATCTCGACATCGGCCTGGATCGGTCCCAGCGCCTGCGCTTCCAGCCCGTCGGCCCTGCCGTCCCAGAACTGCGCCTTTATGAATGCGGCGTTGAGGATGGTCGGGGTATTCCTCGGGCCTTCGCTCATCGCATGGCCGAGCGCGCGAGGCAGGCGATCCGTGTATCCCATGGCGGGATTATGGCACGTGGCGCAGCTTATCCATTTCGAACCGGAAAGCCGGGGGTCGAAAAACAGCATCTTCCCAAGTTCTATTTTCTGCGGGGTCATCGAGTTATCCGCCGGTATCGGCGGCAGCGCAGGCAATGGTTCTATCTCCGCCGGCCATGCCGGAACGGAGGCCGAGAGCAGGGCGGACACTAAAACGGCAAGGAATAATGGCCGCATGGTTTTATTCTCCTTTTTGAAAGATTAGTTCTTCCGGAATCTTCCCGACCAGCACACTGCTTCGCGCATGTTTTACAACCCTCTGCGACACGTCCCCGACGAGTATTCCCCTGAGCCCGTGCATACCGGAAGACCCCATTACCGTTATGTACGGGGCCATCTCGTCTATCGCAGCAAGTATCTCGGATTCCGGCACTCCAACCGTCACATGCTCCCGGACAGTACTGAAGCGGTCTCTCAATGCCTTGGCGTCTTCAACGACAAATCTCTCCGCCTGCTCCATCAGATGTCTTCTCAGTTCCGTCATCATCGTGGACGTCTCGCTGTATGGGTAATACTGCTCCGGCAGGCTCGAAACCTGCATGTCCACCACGCTCAGCACGTCCACTACCGTATCCGGCGGGAACGGGAGCTTCATGAACAGGTCGCGCGCGTACTTTGCGTGGAGCGAGCCGTCCGTGCAGTAAAGCGCCTTCACGGGTCTTTCCGGCATCCTGTCCCGGACTATCAGGACGGAGCTGCCGCCGTGCCGCAGCACGTTGTTCGAGACGCTGCCCAGCAGGAACCTGCTGAGTCCCGTATGCCCCTTGTGCCCCATGACGGCAAGGTCCGCGCCAAACTCCACAATCGCCTCCGTGACCTCCCTCGCAGGGTCTCCCTCGCGGACGACCTCTTTCGCGTCGAGGCCCGTCTCCCGGAACCTTTCCGCCACGTCCGCCACGAGTTTCTTCGCTGCGGCCTTGCCGGCCTTGCGGAAGTCCCGGTTCGGGTCGATAGTGTCCGGCAGGACGAATTCCTTCAGGACGTGGAGGATTACGAAGCTGTCTTCCGGCTCGAATTCCATAGACAGCAGGAAATCCATCGCCGAGTGCGACGGTTCCGAGCCGTCGGTTGCAAAGATAATGCGCATGGCCGCCTCAGATATATTGACCGAATCTCCTGATTCCTGATTAAAGTATAACAGATAAAAATGTCCTGGCCGTATTTTCAAGCCGTTTTTTTCATTAGCGATAGCATCGGTTATTGACTTAACTGATTTATATTACTATAATTTTTTAAACGGAGAACATATGGAACCGCCGAGGCTTCTGATAATAGACGACGACCCGGAAATCAGCGACTACATAAAGACGATGCTGACCCTGGACGCCCCGCATTTCCGGATAAACATCCTGGGAAGCGCCCGCGAGTGCCTGGAATACCTCAAAAAAAACGAGGTCGACTGCATCCTTTCCGATTACCAGATGCCGGACATGAGCGGCATGAAGCTCCTGGAAACCCTGCGGAGCGGCGGCAGCGACATCCCGTTCATTTTCATAACCGGCCAGGGTTCGGAGGAGGTTGCGAGAGAGGCGTTCAAGATAGGGGCCAACGACTACTTCACCAAGGACATCGGCTTCGCCCATTTCCCCCGCATAATCAATTCGATAGAGCAGGCGGTAAAGAACCGGGAGGACAACCGCCAGAGAAGGCTCACGGTGGACGCCCTGAAGGAATCCGAGAGCCGCTACAAGGACCTGGTCGAGCTTTCCACGGATTTTATATACCGCTCGGACCGATACGGGAACCAGCTGTTTATGAACGACGCCGCATACAGGATGCTTGAGGCGACTCCGGAGGAGGTGAACGGACAGCCCTGGCAGAAGTGGATACACCCCGAAGACATAAAAAGGACTATGGAGAGTTTCGGGGAGATGATGGCGAAAGGCATCGACGCCTTCAATTTCGAGAACCGTTTCGTATCCAAAAGCGGGAAGATAATACACGTCATGCACAACGTCCGGGTCTTGAGGGACGAACATGGGACGATAACGGGCACACAGGGCATTGCGCGCGACATCACCGAGAGAAAGCTCGCCGAGATGGCGCTCAAGGAGGCGGGAAAAGAGAAAAACGCGGTCTTTCATATGCTGACGCACGATATAAGAGGCCCCCTTTCCGTCATATACGGCTACGGCGACATACTGAAAACCGAGGGCGGCGAGGCCGCCAAAATAATGGGGGAGATTCAGAAGGCCGCAAGGAGGATTTCGCTTTTGATAGACGACATGCTTGCAATCTCCCGGCTCGAATCGGACGAGGCGGGGCTTATACTCCAGCCGGTCTTTGCCATGGAGCTTATAGAGCAGGCCGTGAAGGACTGCGAGATGTTCGCGCGTGAAAGGCGGGTGGAGATAAAAATCGAGGTGGAACCGAAAACGCCCAGGATTTACGCCGACAGCGCGCAGATAAGACGCGCGGTTACGAACCTGCTCGCCAACGCCGTGAATTATAACAGGGAAGGCGGGACGGCGTTGATAAGGGCCGGGGCCGTGCCTAAGGACCCGATGAAGATGTTCATAGAAGTGTCGGACGACGGGGACGGGATTTTCGAGGAAGACCTGCCGCGCCTTTTTGAAAAATACTACCGGGGGAAGAACGCGGGCAAAAATCGCGGCACCGGCCTGGGACTTGCGATGGTAAAGGCGGCTGTGGACGCGCACGGCGGGAAGGTAAAGGTGTCGAGCAGGCGCGGCGAGGGCTCGAAATTCACGATAATCCTGCCGGTAAAGCCGGGTATTTCCTGAAGAGCGCGAGGCCCTTTTTGTAATGATTACGCGCCGATTATCCTTCGAGCGCCCGGCGCAGAAAGCCTCTGCTCGCTTTAAGCAGGCGCTCCGCCTCCGCTTTCGATACGCCCCTCGCAATCATCACGCATGCGGTCTTTGGCCGCATCCCGGATTTTTCAAGGAAGCGCTCCGCCGCCTTTGCGTCGCAACCCGTGACCGCCGATATAATGTCCACCGCGCGCTTTACCAGCTTGCGGTTCGTCGGCATCACGTCAACCATAAGCTCTCCGTATACCTTGCCGAGCATGACGAAAGCGGCGGTGGTAATGCGGTTTAAGGCGAGCTTCGTGGCCGTCCCGGCGGCGAGCCTGGTGCTGCCGCGTATGACCTCCGGCCCGGTAGTGAGGATTATTTCCCGTTCCCCCGGCAGCTCTCCTGCGCATTTTATTATCCACGTTTCCGCTCCCCGTCTATCCGCCTCGGCAAGCGCCGCGAGGACATAAGGAGTCGTCCCGGATGCGGTTATGCCGATAACGACGTCCTTTTCGCATACTTTGATGCGAGCTATCGCCCTCTTGCCCGCCTTTTCGTCGTCCTCGGCCCCCTCGACGGCCTCGGTCAGGGCCCTCTTTCCCCCCGCTATTATTCCGATTACCTGCCCTGGTGCGGCGGAGAATGTCGGCGGACACTCGGAGGCGTCGAGCACGCCAAGCCTGCCGGACGTGCCGGCGCCGACGTATATCAGCCTTCCGCCGGAGCCTATTGCCCTGGCGGCGCCTTCGGCGGCCCTTGCAATGGCCCTGCGCGCGTCCCTGACGGCCAGGAGCGCCCTTTCGTCCGCCATGTCCATCATGGCGAGTATCTCGGAAGGCGACATCTGTTCCAGAGGTTTTTCCATTTATAATAATTAGTACATTAGAATCGGTTTTTAAACAAGCGAAAAATCGACCCCCGGCGTCCATTATGATTGACATTGCGGGCCTTATTGTGTTAAGTTGTTTTAACTTTTCAACCGGCAGTATCGAAAGGTTTTTTCTTGAAATATCCAGGCAGGTCGGGCAAGTGTGGCAGGTCGGACGAAGGAGGCGTATCGTCCGGACCCGGCAGGCCCGGCTTTAAAAATCCGCTTAAAAGTCTCCGGATAAAATCCGTTCTCATTCTCTCCTTTTTCTTCTTCCTCTCCGCCGCGCTGGGGTTGAAGCTCCTGGTGGACTTCCAGACGCGCCAGCTCCTGAACGAAGCCGACAAGGAGGCGGGGTCTCTCGCCTCGATGGTAAGCCAGAACATAATGGACGCCATGCTGAAGGGAAGTCCCTCCGAGGCATGGAAATCCATCCAGAAGGCCGCGGAAGACGGCAGGAACAAGGCATGGCTCACCGACTACACCGGCACGATAATAGCGTCTTCCATCCCCGGGGACGTGGGCAAAAGGGCAGCCGGCCTCTTCGAGATAAAGCACGGCGGCATCTCCGACATACTGAAAAAAGGCCCCAGGGCCGCAAGCGGAGGGCAGTATATACTCTCCCGGACGGTTGCGATACGCAAGAAGCCGCAGTGCGCGGGCTGTCATTACAACAGCCCCGCCGTCATGGGATGGCTCACCGTCGGCGTGTCCTACACCAAAACACTGACTGCGCTCAGCAAGCTTAAACGCCTCTTCGCCCTGGGCGCGATAGCCCTCGGCGCGGTACTGGCCTGCGTGCTTATTATATTCCTTACGGGCACGGTCGTAAAACCCGTCCGACGGATGACGAACGCCATACAGGAAGACTTAGACGAGAAGGTGAAAAAACTCACCTCCCTCTCAGACATAAGCCGCTCCATGAACATTATCCACAAGCTCGACGACCTGCTCAGGATGGTAATCCAGTCCGCGGTTCGGGAACTGGATGCCGACAGAGGCTCCGTAATGCTCCTCGAGAAAGAGGTGGACGAGCTTTTTATCCATACCGGGAAGGGACTCTCGCCGGAGACGCACCGCAAAAGCAGGTTCATGATGGGCGAGGGGATTGCCGGCTGGGCGGCCAGAAACAGAAGCCCGGTGATGATAGAGGACGTCCTGGAAGACCCGCGTTTTATCCCCGGCAGGGGCTTCCCCGTCCATGCCTCGATGCTCTCCGTGCCGCTCATCGGCGCGAGTTCCGAGCTTCTTGGCGTAATAAACATCGAGCGCGGCCCGACGAGGCCGTCATTCCGCAGGAGCGAGTTGGAATACCTGCTCGCCATCGCGGGACAGGCCTCCGTCGCCATAGAGAACGTGGAGCTTATACAGAACCTTGAGAAAAGCTATTACGACACCATCTCCGCGCTCGCACAGGCGGTCGAGGCCAAGGACCCTTATACCCTCGGCCATTCCGACAGGGTAACGCAGTTCGCGATAGCCATCGGGGAGGATATGGGGCTTTCTCCTGAGGATATAGCCGTACTGCGGTACGGAGCCACCCTCCACGATGTCGGCAAGATAGGCATCGACGAAGCCGTGCTGAACAAACCCGGCAAGCTCACCGCCGAGGAGTTCCTGCACATGAAGGAGCATCCTGAGATAGGTGAGAACATCGTCCGGGGGGTGGACTTTCTCCAGAAGATCCGGCCAATCATACGCCACCACCAGGAGCACTACGACGGCAACGGCTATCCGGACGGCCTGAAGGGCGACGAAATTCCGCTTATGGTCGCAATCGTTACGGTCGCGGACGTCTTCGACGCCCTGACTTCCAACAGGCCGTACAGGAAGGCGAAATCCACCGCCGAGGCGGTTTCGATGATAAAGGAGCAGTCCGGCAGGCAGTATAATCCCAGGGTGGTCGAGTCGTTTTTGAGGATATTCTCCGAAGAGGAGGCGCTGGTTTGCAGCCAGGGCGTCCAGGGCGCCTCGACCGCCTGAAAGAGGATGGATGAGTAATTCCGGTTTGCGGCTGGATAATCTGATTGACTATTTCAGGAATTTTAAAGGCGCGGCTGTGGCCTTTTCAGGCGGCGTGGATTCCTCGGTGGTCGCCGCCGTGGCGCATAAGGTGCTGGGCGATAAGGCGATCGCCGTAACCGTGGCATCGGAGTTCGTGCCTGATTCAGAGCTTCGGCAGGCTTCTTCGGTTGCGGGGGTCATAGGCATCCGGCACGAAGTCCTGCGATTGAACGTCCTGGAAGACGAGAAAATAGCCTCCAATCCCAAGGAGCGTTGCTATCACTGCAAGAGGGGCGATTTCGGCGCGATACTGGAGATTGCAAAAAGACGCGGTTTCGACGTCTTCGACGGCACGAACGCCGACGACGCGAAGACAAGGCGCCCCGGCCTGAAGGCCCTCCTGGAGATGGGCATAAAAAGCCCGCTAAAGGAACTTAACATCGGGAAGGACGAGGTCAGGGAGATTGCGCGCGAGATGAGGCTCCCTAATTCCGAGAGGCCCTCGTCCCCCTGTCTTGCGAGCCGCTTCCCGTACGGGCTGAGGATTACGGAGAACGACCTTGAGCGCGTGGGGCAGGCGGAAGAGTTTCTCAGGTCGCTTGGGTTCCCGGAGCTTCGGGTGAGACACCACGGTAACCTGGCGAGGATAGAGCTTCCCGCAGGCGATATGCCGCTTGTCATGGCCCCGGAGCAGAGAGAAAAAGTTGTGGCAAAGCTCCTCTCGCTGGGTTATAATTACGTCGCCCTCGACCTTGCGGGCTTCAGAAGCGGGAGCATGGACGAAGTCCTCCCGCCGGAGTAGTCGAGAAGCGGCCTTTTCCGCAGAGCCGGTTCGACCGGCCCGCCCTGACGGAGGAACTTAATGTTTTTCAGAAGTTTTTCGATATTTATCGCGGCCTCTCTCCTCATAGCCATACCCTTTGTTTCCTGCGCAAAGAAAGAAACCGAAAAGGCCCCCGCAAGCAATACGTCCATAACGGATTTCCCGCAGGAGGCCGAGATGATGCAGGCCGCCCTGAAGAACGACCCGAAGAACGTGAACATCCTCATCCAGCTTGGGAACCTCTACTACGACTGGGGGCAGGACGAGGTGAACAGGGAAGGGAATTCTGCGCAGCCGTCCGATAAGTGGAGCCAAGGCATAAACTGCTACGAGCAGGCGCTTGAGATAGACCCCGGCAACGTGAACGTCCGGACGGACATGGCC
>JAJYGS010000141.1 GCA_021785055.1 Nitrospirota bacterium
TGTCCCGGAAGACAACCAGTACCTGCCAAGCAGCCAGTCCAGGAGCATGGAACTCCTTGAGGAGATGGGTTTCAAGGTCAACAGACATAACAAGAAATGCCCGGATATCGAGTGCGTGATGGACTTCTGCAACGGCTGGGAAAATAAACGGGGCCAGCTTCCGTACGAGATAGACGGGATGGTGATAAAGGTGGACGACCTCCGCCTCCAGGGAAGGCTCGGCTCCACGGGCAAGTCTCCGCGCTGGGCGATCTCCTACAAATTCCCGGCGAAGCAGGCCACGACGAAGGTCAACGACATCATCGCCTCCGTCGGCAGGACGGGAACGGTTACGCCGGTGGCATTTCTCGAACCGGTCAGAATCGGCGGGGTCACGGTATCGCGCGCGGCGCTGTATAACGCCGACGAGCTTGAAAGATTGAATATAAACGTCGGCGATATTGTCCTCGTGGAGCGCGGCGGCGAGGTAATCCCAAAGGTCGTGAAGGTCGCGGAAAAGAAGACGCCCGGCATATTCAAGCTCCCGGATAACTGTCCGTCGTGCGGCGGAGGACTCGTGCGCGAGGAAGGCGAGGCAGCGACACGATGCATAAACACAAGCTGTCCCGTCCAGCTCCAGAAGAACGTCGAGCACTACGCCTCAAGGGGCGCGACGGACATCGAGGGCCTGGGGCCGAAGGTCGTCAACCTGCTCATAAAGGCCGGGCTTATCGGCGACTTCGCCGACCTGTACAAACTAAAGGTTGACGACCTCGTGCCGCTTGAGAGAATGGGCAAAAAGTCGGCTGAGAAACTCGTAGAGAATATCGAAAGAGCCAAGGGCAAGCCGCTCTCACGGCTTTATTACGGCCTCGGAATAAGGCATGTCGGCGGGCGTTCGGCGGAAATACTCGCGGGTCGCTTCAATTCGCTCGACGAGCTTATAAAGGCGGAAACGGCTGAGCTTGAGGCGATAAACGAGATAGGCCCCGTGATGGCAAAAGCGATACACGATTTCTTCCGCGAGGGGCGCAATATAAACGTGATAAACAAGCTCAAGGACTACGGAGTGCGCACAGCCGAGGAACGCAGGGCGCCCGAAGCGCCGCAGAACTTTGCCGGCAAAACCTTCGTCTTCACGGGCGCGATTTCGCTGCCAAGGGCCGAGGCCGAGGACATGGTAAAATCCCGCGGCGGCAAGGTAAGCTCCTCCGTCAGTAGGAAGACGGACTATGTCATCGCCGGAGCCGACCCCGGCTCGAAATACGACAAAGCCAGAGAACTCGGCGTGGAAATAATCTCCGAGACCCAGTTTAAGAAGATGCTGGGGTAGTCTATTTTTCTTCCGCGTCGGACTTGCGGATGTAGAATGGCACAAGGGTCATGGGGTCTGCGGTATTGCCCGCCGTGATTTGCTTAAGGCCCCGGAAGGCCACAGCCGCGCCGGACGGATAGCCGTATGCCCTGGGCGCGAAAAACGCCTGGCAGCACAGCCGCTCTCCCAGCAGATCCCGGTAGACGTACGCCCCCTCGCCTACAAAGACCGTCGGCTCCTCTATGATGTCAGCCAGCTTGTCCGGCGTAATGACCGTCGGCGGCAGGACAGTCCTTCTCGACGTGTCTACAGCCTTGTAAATCGCGCAGTAGACCATCTTTTTGCGCGCATCCAGTACCGGCGCGACCTGGTGCCGGCAATACGGCAGGTTGTCCGCCAGGGCCTCAAGGCTGTTCACCGCCGCGACGGGCTTGCCGGATGCATAGGCCATAGCCTTCACCGCCGCAAGGCCTATGCGAAGCCCTGTGAACGACCCCGGCCCGACGCTTACGGCAAAGCCGCCTATGTCCTCAAGCGTCAGGCGCGCGGACTTGAGCGTCGTGTCGATATGCTCCATCAGCCGCTCGGAGTGCGTGAGGGATATGTTCGTCCGCATCTCCGCGACGAGCGTTTCGTCCTCCACAATCCCCACCGCGCCCATCGTCGTCGAGGTATCGAGCCCAAGGACTTTCATGCGATGAAGGATAACCTCTTTTTAATGGAATTTCAAACGAAAACGTCGGGGCATTACTTTGGGGCATTTATCGGGCCGGGGGCACGATTCCGTGTGGTTCCGGACGGGGCCGCGGACGCCGTTTTCACGCCGCCGCCTTGCCCCGGAGGATGTCCTTGTGGCTCTCGATATAATCCTTTATCGCGACAGCGGCGTTGTGCTCGGCTGTCCCCTGGTCGTAGAGCAACGTGACAGGGCCCTGCTCGGATTTTTCAAGGATTTTACTGAGTTGCGGCATCATCTCGTCCAGCTCCCCGAAATAACCGCACTCGAACTCGGCCCATCTCTCAGGCTTGCCGGAGAACCACGCCTGGCTGCCTTCCCCTGGCGCAATGTCCTTGAGCCAGAGGTCGATGCAGCCCTCTTCGTGTTCTATGTTCTTCGGCCAGCGCCGCTCCACGTAAATCCTGAAACCGTCGGTTTCTTCAATCTTTTCGTCCATTTTCTTTATCCTGATGTCCATCGAGAACCTCCCGAAAGCTCCTGTTGATTACTAATATTATAACATGCCCGGCCCCGCGTAAGCCGGGAGCACAGCCGCCCCCGTTTTGCCAAAATTCCCTTTCCATACTATAATTTATATATGTTCGGCAAATTGCGGAGGTGAGCGATGTTGTACTGGGCGGTGGTATTTTTCGTAATAGCGATAATAGCCGCGATATTCGGCTTTGCGGGGATAGCCGGGACGGCTGCGTGGATTGCCAAGCTGCTGTTCGTGGTGTTCCTGGTGTTGTTTGTCTTCTCCCTGGTATTCGGACGCAGAAGGACAATATTGTAGATGAAAAAGGGCGGCAGGGGCTGTTTTAAAGCTCGTATCAGGCCGCCCGGGCAGCCTGATTCATTCTTTTCTCAAGATACTCCTTCAGCGCGGAAGCATTGTTAAGTTCTTGTTCTTTCGAGGAAAAAATAAGCGTCACGGGCCGCCTTCCAGCCTCCTGCAATATACGCTCAACGGCCTCGCTGTTCGCGTCTAACTCCTCGAAATAATGGGATTTAAACTCCTCCCAGCGCTCCGGGTCGTGAGAGAACCACTTGCGCAGGCCGTCCGAAGGCGCGATTTCCTTTAACCACAAGTCAACACTCAGTTTTTCCTTGGAAATCCCCCTCGGCCAGAGCCTGTCAACCAATATCCTGAAGCCGTCCGCCCTCGAAGGCGTGTCATACGCTCTTTTCGTTTTAATCTTCATAGTTATCACCTCGTTATGTAATTAAATTATAGCAGATAAACGGTTATTTATTAATCGCTCCGGGAAGCCGAAAAACGCCCCTTCCCCGCCCCCCTTTTTCGCCCCGAAACCCGCCCGCAGAGGCCGTTTTAGCCCCGTTTTCGATACCGGAGAAAAAAATCGATTTTTAAAGAAATAATCGCGGTATAATAAGGAGTTATCGCGATTAATAGTAGCGGCTACCGAGAACGAACTTCACCAATCGGACGACAAGGAATGGAACAATTCGGGGTGTATTTTGTCTGTAGTCCCGACCGAAGCGGAGGGACCCACCTTTGATTTTTTTTAAAGTCAACTTTGGATTCTTCGGCTTCGCTCAGAATGACAGAATAAGTCGGAGGGAATGACAGGCGGAACGGGAATGGCAAACAATGCCGGGCGCAATGAATCGCGTCACTACAGTTCGGATGCGCGTTCAAGCGGTTCCTCCGGGGCTTCTTTACTTTCGGCGCAATGAATCGCGTCACTACAGTTCGGATGCGCGTTCAAGCGGTTCCTCCGGGGCTTCTTTACTTTCGGCGCAATGAATCGCGTCACTACAGTTCGGATGCGCCTACGCCACGCATTCGTCATTCCCGAACGATTATCGCCCTAAACGAACCCGTTCCGGAAAAGAAATTCCTTGTCTATTCCGCCCGTGCCGGCCCTGTCTCCCAGGAGTCTCTCGACGAATTTCGCAAGCATGTCCGCTTCGAGGTTCACGGTGTCTCCGGGCTTCTTGAAACCCAGGGTGGTCATTGACGCGGTATGCGGGATGATGGAGACGCGGAAGCTGTTCTTGTCGTAGTCCACTACCGTCAGGCTTATGCCGTCGATGGCTATCGAGCCTTTGTTTATTACGTAGCGGAGTATCTCTTCCGGGGCGTCGATGGTAAATACCGTTGCGATGTCTTCGCGCACTGCGGATTTTATAATACCGGTAGCATCGACATGCCCGGCGACGAGATGACCTCCGAGCCTGTCCCCAAGGCGCATCGCGCGTTCGAGGTTCACCCTGCCGCCGCTCTTCAGCCTGCCCAGGCTGGATTTCTTCAGCGTCTCGGCCATGACCTCCGCAGTGAAACCGGAGGCGTCGAAGGCGGTAACCGTGAGGCACACGCCGTTTACCGCCACGCTGTCGCCGAGGTTCAGGCCGTCCGTAATTTTCTCCGCGCCGATTTTAAGCGTAGCGGAATTCCGGCCCTTTACGACCGATTTTACCGTCCCCAGCTCTTCGATTATGCCGGTGAACATTACTTCTTGTGCCTCTTCCTTCGCCTGTGTCGCCGGTCGTCCGGCAGCCGGTCTACCGGCTGCGGACGGTCGGATGACTGTTGCTGGTCCGGATGATATTCCTCCGACCTTTTCAGAAAGCCTTCCACAAGCAGGTCTTCTCCGAGCCTCGTAAAACGCATGTCGAGAAGCGGTATCGCCATGTCGAGGGATTCCGGCGAGCTTCCGCCTATGGAGCCCCTGGCGTCGTCTCCGCCGAGGATCTTCGGCGCGATAAAGAACGCGGCCTTGTCCACGACCCCGGAGCGGAGCGCCTCGGCGTTCACGCGGGAGCCGCCCTCGACGATGACGTTTATAAGCCCCATCTTTCCGAGTTCTTCCATCAGGAGCGGGAGTTTGATTGCGTCCCCCTCCATCATCAGTATCTCCGCGCCTTTCTTCTTGATTTCTTTTATCTTCGCTGTAGGGGCGGCGAGAGTTGTGGCGATATACGTCTTCGCCTTGGACTGGACGTTCAGTACCTTCGCGTCGAGCGGGATGCGAAGCGTGCTGTCGAGGATTATCCGCTCCGGGTCCCTTGCGTTCTCGACGTCCTCAAGGCGGGTCGTAAGGCTTGGGTCGTCCCGGAGCACGGTGCCGATTCCGACGATTATCGCGTCGGCGACATTGCGCAGCATGTGCCCGTGCTTCCTGGCCTCCGGGCCGGTAATCCACTTCGACTCGCCTGTGGAGGTTGCTATCTTTCCGTCGAGCGTCTGGGCGACCTTCAGCGTGACGAACGGCATCCTCGTGGTGATGAACTTCGTGAATACCCTGTTCAGCCTCTCGCAGCGCTCCCTGAGAACGCCGACGTCAACCTTCACCCCGGCCTCGCGCAGGGTATCGATGCCTTTCCCGGCGACCTTCGGGTTCGGGTCCGGCATGCCGACCACGACGCGCCGGATGCGGCTCCCCAGTATCGCGTCCGTGCAGGGCGGGGTGAGCTTGTCCCTGTGACAGCACGGTTCAAGGTTCACGTAGAGCGTGCCGCCTTCGGCGTTCGGCCCGGCATCCATCAGGGCGGCGGCCTCTCCGTGCGGAGTGCCGGCCTTCCTGTGCCAGCCCTTGCCGACGATCTTTCCGTCTTTTACAATCACCGCGCCGACCATCGGGTTCGGGCTCGTCCTGCCCTGCCCCTTCGCCGCAAGGTCGAGCGCGATGCTCATGTAGTTTTCGTCTGACTTCTTGTCGGACATACTATTTTGTTACCGACGCAGCCGTTTTGCCCGCTTCTTTTATCGCGGCGTGGGCCGCGGCCATCCTGGCGATGGGCACGCGGTAGGGCGAACAGCTTACGTAGTTCAGGCCCGTGCGGTGGCAGAACTCCACGGACGCAGGGTCTCCGCCGTGCTCGCCGCAGATGCCGACCTTCAGGCCCGCCCTGGACGCGCGGCCCTTTTCGACACCCATCTTCACGAGC
Source organism: Nitrospirota bacterium (assembly GCA_021785055.1). Classification (GTDB taxonomy): domain Bacteria; phylum Nitrospirota; class JACRHJ01; order JACRHJ01; family JACRHJ01; genus JAKAHE01. Next base: position 5,925 of record JAJYGS010000141.1, read on the forward strand.
CGGCCCACGCCGTCCTGGTCGAGCGTAACGAACGGGTCTTTTTCCAGTATGCCGCTCTCAAGGTATCTCGTTATGAACTTCCCGGCGTCGTCGCGCGAGAAGCCGAAGGTGGTTTGCGTCAGGTCGTTCGTGCCGAAGGAGAAGAACTCCGCCTCTTTGGCTATCTCGTCCGCCGTGAGCGCGGCCCTGGGGAGCTCTATCATCGTGCCGACCATATACTGTATCTTTACCTTCTGCTCCTTCATCACGGTCTTGGCCATCTCGACTATCAGCTTCTTCTGGTTGACGAACTCCGCGATCATCCCGACCAGGGGCACCATGACCTCCGGGATAACCTTTATCTTTTTCTTGGCCAAAATAGCCGCGGCCTCGAATATCGCCCGCGCCTGCATGCGGGTAGTCTCCGGATAAACTATCCCAAGGCGGCATCCCCTGTGGCCCAGCATCGGGTTGAACTCGTGGAGGCCTTCCACGCGGGCAAGAAGCTTCGACACCTTTTTATATTTCGGAGTATTGTCCTTCTTCTGCGCCTTCATAACGGCGACATCGCACATAAGCTCCTCGCGCTTCGGCAGGAACTCGTGGAGAGGCGGGTCGAGGAGCCTTATCGTTACGGGCCTTCCCTTCATCTCCTGGAAAAGCCCCAGGAAGTCCGCGCGCTGCATCGGAAGAAGCTCGGCCAGGGCCTTCTCCCTGTCGGCCTCGTTGTCGGCGAGTATCATCGCCTGGACGTGCGGGAGCCTGTCCTCGGCGAAGAACATGTGCTCCGTCCTGCAAAGCCCGATGCCTTCCGCGCCGAACGCCACCGCCACCTTCGCATCCCTCGGTATGTCGGCGTTCGCGCGCACATTCAGCTTCCTTGCCTTGTCCGCCCAGGTCATCAGTACGCCGAACTCGCCGGTCAGGGACGGCTCGATCGTCGGCATCTTGCCGAGCATAACCTCGCCGGTCGAACCGTCTATCGTAATCCAGTCGCCTTCCTTTATAGTCTGCGCGCCCGCGGTAAACTTCCCGCCCTTCTCGTCCACGCGGATGGACTCGCAGCCCGCGACGCACGGCGTTCCCATGCCCCTCGCAACAACCGCCGCATGGCTCGTCATCCCGCCTCTCGAAGTAAGTATCCCGACGGCGGCGTCCATGCCGTGGATGTCGTCGGGGTTAGTCTCCGTCCTGACGAGTATCACCTTCTCCTTCTTGCCCATCTCCACGGCGTCGTCCGCCGTGAATACCGCTTTGCCCACCGCCGCTCCCGGCGATGCGTTCAGGCCCTTGGCGATTACGCTCTTTTTGGCCTTAGGGTCGATTATCGGGTGCAGGAGCTGGTCGAGCTGGGAAGGCTCCACTCTGAGTATCGCCTCCTCTTTCGTTATGAGCTTCTCCTTTACCATATCGACGGCAATCTTTACCGCGGCCTGGGCGGTGCGCTTGCCGGTGCGGGTCTGAAGCATGTAGAGCGTGCCGTTTTCAATCGTGAACTCGAAGTCCTGCACGTCCCTGTAATGCCGTTCAAGGCGCGTCGTTATGTCGCGGAGCTGTTTGTATACCCTCGGCATCTCACCCTGGAGCTCGGTTATCGGGTGCGGCGTGCGGATACCCGCGACGACGTCCTCGCCCTGGGCGTTCGTAAGATACTCGCCGTAGAACTCCTTTACGCCTGTCGCCGGGTTCCTCGTGAAGCCGACGCCCGTCGCGGAGGTCTCGCCCATGTTGCCGAATACCATCGCCTGGACGTTAACCGCCGTGCCGAGGTTCGCGGGTATGTCGTTAAGCCTCCTGTAGGTGATGGCGCGGGGGTTGTTCCAGGAGCCGAACACGGCCTCCTCCGCCATCCTGAGCTGGACGTGCGCGTCCTGCGGGAAGTCCCTGCCCGTAACGGCCTTGACCTTCTTCTTGAACTGCGCGACAATCTCCCTGAAATCATCGGCGCTCAAGTCCACGTCGAGCTTTATCCTGCGCGCGTCTTTTTTGGTCTGAAGTATATGCTCGAACTCGTCTTTTTCGATGCCCATGACGACGTTGCCGAACATCTGGATGAACCTGCGGTAGGCGTCCCACGAGAAGCGCTCGTTGCCGGACTTTGCTATAAGACCCTTTATCGTGTCGTCGTTTAAGCCGAGGTTCAGGACGGTATCCATCATGCCGGGCATTGAGAACTTCGCACCGGAACGCACTGATACGAGGAGCGGACTTCGGGGGTCGCCCAGCTTCTTGCCGATTGCGGATTCCAGGGCGGAAAGATTTCCCGCTATCTCGCTCTCCACAGAGGCGGGAATCTTCTTGCCGGAGGTGTAGTATAAGGTGCATACCTCGGTGGTTATGGTGAACCCCGGCGGCACCGGAATGCCCGCGTTTGTCATCTCCGCCAGGCCGGCGCCTTTCCCGCCCAGCAGGTCTTTCATGTCTCCCCTGCCGTCGGCCTTTCCTTTGCCGAAGAAATAAACGTATTTTGTTGCCGCCATCTCCCTGTCCTCCCGTTTTGAATGTTTAACAGTTTTTACTATACCACGATTTTCCTTATGTCAGCGATATTGAGGAACATCCCGGCCAGAAGCCCCATCAGCGCCAGGCGGTTGTTCTTAACTCTCACGTCCTTGTCCATGACCATTACATCCTCAAAGAACCTGTCCACGAACGGGCGTATCCCGGCAATGCGCGCAAGGGCAAGGCCGTAACGCCCCCCTTCGATATGCGAGAATACCTCGTCCCTTATTTCCTTGTAGTGGTAATACAGGTCTTTCTCGGCAGGCTCGGAGAGCAGGCCCTCGTCGAGGCTCTCGCGGAAGCCTTCCGGGATTATGTTCGCTACCCTCTTGAAGGCGGCTATGAACGCGGTGAAATCCCCGGATTTACGAAATTCGGAGATTGCCATGACCCGCTCCCGCACATCGAGAATGTCGTCGAAGTGCGTCGCCAGAACCGAATCCGTGGTGTCGTAGGCGTATCCTTCCACCGTAAGCTGGCCGCTTACTCTCTGGCGGAAGAAGTCGAGAATTGCGGCATGAAGCGCAGCGGCTGGAGCCGCCTCGGTCTTGGCCGCCTTATTCTCTTTAAGAACCCTCACCCCCTGCCCCTCTCCCGGAGGACGAGGGGTTAAGGAAAGAAGAGAGACGGCTTGTGAAATGAGCGACTTCAGCGAAATTCTAAAGCCCCCCGCGTATATCATGGCTATTATCCCCAAGGCGCTCCTTCTTAAACCGTACGGGTCTTCGGAGCCTGTCGGGGCCTTGCCTATTGAGAAAATTCCGGCGATTGTGTCGATCTTATCCGCAATGGATACGCAGGTGCCGGCGGGAGTGGACGGGACGGAATCGCCGGAGAAGCGGGGGTAGTAGTGTTCCGAGATAGCCTTCGATACCTCTTCGTTCTCGCCCGTTTTGCGGGCATATTCGCCGCCCATTATCCCCTGGAGGTTCGGGAACTCGTATACCATGCCGGTGACTAAGTCGGCCTTGCAGAGATACGCGGCGCGGGAGGCGTCCTTTGTAATCTTTTCGTTCTTGTAAAGCAGACCGGCTGCATATTCCGCAAGCTTCACAACCCGCGTCACCTTCTCGTACGTCGTACCGAGCTTTATCTGGAACACGACCTTCTTTAAATCGTCCACGCGCCCGGAGAGCGGCTTTTTGAGGTCGTGCTCATAGAAATATCCCGCATCGGAGAGCCTCGCCCTGAGCACCCGTTCGTTGCCCGCCCGGACTACATCCATGTCTTCCGCTTTCGTATTCGAGATCGTGATGAAGTTCGGCATGAGCGCACCGTGCAGGTCCGTCAGGGCGAAGTAGCGCTGGTGCTCGCGCATGGAGTTTACCAGCACCTCTTTCGGGAGCATGAGGAACTCCCTGTCGAAGTTCCCCAAAACGGCTACGGGATATTCCACCAGGAAAGATATTTCCTCCAGCAGGCCCTCGTCCGGAAGCGCCTTCGCGTTAATCGAAGCCGCCGCCTGCTCCACCTGGCGGCGAACCATCTCATGGCGCACCTCAGGGTCTACAATCGTGAAGTTATCCCTCGTCTGGTGGATGTAGGCGTCGAAGTCCTTCACGCGGAAAACGCCTGGACTCAGGAACCTGTGCCCGCGCGTAAGCTCGCCGCTCTTTATGCCGTCCAGCTCGAAATGGACGACCTCTCCGCCGAAAACGGCGAGTATCCAGTGTATCGGGCGCGCGAACCTTATCTCCCTGTCCGCCCAGCGCATGGACTTCGGAAAGGGAATGGAGAGGATAAACCGGGGCAGAAGCTCGGACAGAACGGCTGTCGCCTGAAGACCTTTTTCCTCGACGGTTGCGGAGATATATTCCCCCTTGTCCGTTTCAATGACCTTCAGGTCTTCCACCCGGACGCCCTGGCCCTTTGCGAAACCTTCCGCGGCCTTTGTGGGATTTCCGGAGGCGTCGAATGCGGCGCGTTTCGGCGGCCCGGTTACCGTGCGCACCTCGTCCGGCTGGCTCCCGGAGAGGCTCTCGACGTGCAGGACAAGCCTGCGCGGGTTGCCCATCGCCTTTATCTTTCCCGGTGCAAGACGCGCATCAGAAAGCATCTTTGCGAGAAGACCTTCCATCGCGGCAAGCGCTTTCGGGATAAACCCGGCGGGAATTTCTTCGGTGCCTATTTCGAGCAGTAATTCAGACATATTATTTATTCTTCAGCATCGGGAAACCCATTTCTTCCCTAAGTTTCACGTAATTTTCGGCGCACATGCGGGCAAGCGCGCGCACCCTGGCTATGTATCCGGTGCGCTCCGTCACGCTTACCGCGCCCCTGGCATCGAGCATGTTGAAGGCGTGGGAACACTTCAGGCAGTAATCGTACGCCGGAAGCACCAGGCCGATTTCGTTTAACCTCTTGCACTCCGCCTCGAACATCTCGAAGAGCTTGAACTGCATGGAGACGTCCGCCTCCTCGAAATTATACTTCGAGAACTCCACCTCGTCCCTGTGATGAACGTCGCCGTATTTGACACCCTTGGACCAGACGAGGTCGTATACGTTGTCCACCTGCTGAATATACATCGCAATGCGCTCCAGCCCGTAAGTAATCTCAGCCGAGACGGGTTTTAAGTCTATCCCGCCCACCTGCTGGAAATACGTGAACTGCGTTATCTCCATGCCGTCCAGCCAGACCTCCCAGCCCAGCCCCCACGCGCCCAGCGTGGGCGATTCCCAGTCGTCCTCGACAAACCTCACGTCGTGCTTCAGGGGATCGAGCCCAAGCTCCCGAAGCGAATCGAGGTATATATCCTGCACGTCGATGGGGGATGGTTTTAAGATTACCTGGTATTGGTAATAATGCTGGAGGCGGTTCGGGTTCTCGCCGTATCTGCCGTCAGTGGGACGCCTCGATGGTTCGACGTAGGCGGCGTTCCAGGGTTCCGGGCCGAGGACCCGGAGGAACGTGGACGGATTGAACGTGCCGGCGCCGGTCTCGATGTCGTAGGGCTGCATCATGCTGCAACCCCTCGAAGTCCAGTATCTGTGCAGAGCCAGTATAAGCTCCTGAAAAGTCAAACATTGCCTCCGTTAACGGCTTTTAATGTAGAATTAATTTTTTTATCAGAATTCGCTTGCAATGTCAAGAGTTTTCAGCCTCTTCCCGGCGGCGGCGGAGGCGAACCTGCCCAGGAAATCCAGTGCGTCTTTTTCATCCCGGCTGCAAAGCTTCAGCCTGCCTATGGCTTCCGTCCCGACCGCCTCCGCCCGCCTCAGGAACGCCACCGTCCCCCGGCCTATCGCCGCTTCCGGCGCCTCCAGGCGCGTGGCGCAACCGGGGCAGTATATGGAAAAGCTTCCCGCATACGCCGCCCCCGTGAGGGCGAGGTCCGCGCCGCACCTGCCGCAGGAGGAAAGAGGGATTGCGAAACCGGAGAGCCTTAAATACCGGGGGAAAAATGCCGCAAGGAGGGACAGCGATGCGGGAGACCTCTCCAGCAGGTTCAGGGCGGTTTCGATGAGATTAAAAACCTCACCCGAAGCCCCGGAGACCTCGAATATCGATACCAGCTCGAGCATTACCGAACCGGCACCGTATTTTTTCAAATCGTCCCGTATGCCCAAACGCGCATTGACGATGTCAGCCGTATCCACCCTCGCCAATGCGCCGGATTCCTTCAGGAACGCTCCAAGCATGACGGTCGTAAACGGTTCGAGGCTCCCCTGAAAGCGCCTCCTGCTCTTCCTGGCCCCTTTGGCCATCCCCCTGATTATACCAAAGCCGGGAGAGAAGAACGTTACGACAAGGTCGGATTCGCCGTAAGGGAGCGAGCGTATCACGATTGCCTTTGTCTTGATTAACTGCATCAGATAAGGCCTGAATCCCGGAAACTGAAATAACCTTCCTTGCCGATTATCATGTGGTCGTGCACTTCAATGTCCATGCTCTTCGCGGCGGATACGAGCGAAGCCGTTATCTCCTTGTCCGCATAAGACGGGCGCACCTTCCCGCCGGGGTGGTTGTGCACGAAAATCAGCGCCGCGGCCTTGTGATGAAGCGCCCTTTCCATGACCTTGCGCGGATACACCACGGACTGATCTATAGTCCCTTCCTGTATCGTCTCTATCTCTATTATCTCGTTCTGTGTGTTCAGGAACACGA
>JAJYGS010000023.1 GCA_021785055.1 Nitrospirota bacterium
CCGATCTGTCGGTCGGCCTGGGTTTTTCCTCCGAGCACTACACGGGCAAGAACTACTTCGAATCCAACAAGCTGGCCCTCGCGGACGAGGTTGCCGCCGCGAGGAGGGCTGCCCCGGACGGCATAATCGCCGTCAACTGCATGGTCGCCCTGACCGATTACGAATCCATGGTCAGGACCGCCGCTGAAAAAGGCGCCCAGGTCATCATATCCGGCGCGGGGCTGCCGATGCAGCTTCCGGAGTATACGAAAGACTTTCCGGACGTTGCGCTCGTCCCCATCGTCTCTTCCGTAAAGGCGGCAAGGCTCATAATCAAGAAGTGGGACAAGCTGTACGGACGCCTTCCGGACGCCATTGTAGTTGAGGCCCCCGGAATGGCGGGCGGGCATCTCGGGGCGCGCACCGAGGATGTGTTCAGCAGCGAGATGACCCTGGAGAAGGTGGTGCCTGAACTGGTGGAATTCCTGGCCGCCGAGCTGAAAGTCGATATCCCCGTGATTGCCGCCGGAGGCATATGGAGCAGGGAGGACGCCATGCGCGCCTTCGGGATGGGCGCACGCGGGGTGCAGATGGGCACCCGCTTCGTCTGCACGTTCGAGTGCGACGCCCCGGAGGCCTTCAAACAGATGTATTTGGATGCCGACGACGACGATATAATCCTCGTTCAGAGCCCCGTGGGCCTTCCCGGCAGGGCAATCAGGAACGCGTTCTCCGAGAAGCTGGCCGCGGGGCCGCCGGAGGGCCACCACTGCACGATAAACTGCCTCAAACACTGCTCGCTCCGCACCGACAAGACAGGCTTCTGTATTGCGAAGGCTTTGACAGCCGCCCATAAAGGAGACATCGAGGGCGGGCTTATCTTCTCCGGCTCCAACGCCGCCCGCTGCAAGGAAATAGTACACGTCCGGGACGTGATAGAGGACCTTTTCGGGAAGAGCGAAGAAGCCTCGACTGCGGAAAATAACGCGGTTTGCTGCAAGTTCTCTGTCGCAGATTTATAACAGTCATCTTCCACGACATCAGATATAAAACGCAAACCTTGCACCTTTGGTGAAAAATAGGGGTGTGTCCCTGTTTTTGTTTCGGGGCGTCTGCGGATTCATCTCGCGGTCATTTTACGGAGGCGTGGGCGGGTAATCCGGCAAAATACAGGGGGCGGGGAGCCGTCTCGTTTTAACGCGAAAATAGGGTTTCAGCCTTATTTTTCAAAGACTTGCATGACATATAAACAAAGCTTGATATGCAGGATTGGATTTTATAACTACCCGAAAAACAAGGAGAATTTTTTAACCGATACCGTAGTTTTAGCGGCAAGTGCATAAATTACTTTTGATTTGGCCGGACTTTCACGTACCTGCGCTTGCCGACCTTCAGGAGGTAATCCCCAGGCCCGACACGCACCTCCGGGTCCACCTGGCGAACGCCGTCAACCTCCACACCGCCTTGTTTTATAAGGCGTTTCCCTTCGCCTACGCTTGCAGCCACGCCGGCAATATGCATGAGCTTCGCAAGCGGCATCGAAGCCGCCGGTTGACCGGCCTCAGACTCCCAATCGACTGCAACTTCCGGTATTTCTTCCGGAATTTCGCCTTTTGAGAACTGCCTCTCGAACTCCTCGCGCGCCTTTTTACCCGCCCCTTTCCCGTGAAAACGGTCAACAAGCTCCTCGGCCAGGGCCTTTTTCGCCGCCATCGGGTGGATACCATTGGGTGAGATAACTGTTTGACCTACCTTGACTTTTTCAATATATTCCAACGGCTTATTCGAAAGGAGATCATAATATTTATACATTAGAAGGTCCGATATCGACATGACCTTGCCGAAAATCTCGCCGGGCTCCTCGCATATCCCTATGTAATTGTTTAATGATTTCGACATCTTATTGACGCCGTCGGTGCCTTCGAGGAGCGGCATCATCACAAGCGCCTGCGGCTCCTGCCCGTATTCCTTCTGAAGCTCCCGGCCCACGAGCAGGTTGAATTTCTGGTCCGTCCCGCCAAGCTCCACGTCGGCGGAAAGCGCAACAGAATCAAAGCCTTGTATTAACGGGTATAGAAATTCGTGGATGGAAATCGGCCTCTTTTCCCGGAAGCGTTTCTGGAAATCGTCCCTCTCCAGCATCCTGGCAACGGTATATTTTCCGGCGAGCTGTATCAAATCCGCAGAGGACATCTTAGACATCCAGCGGGAGTTAAACTCCACAGTAGTCCTTGAAATATCAAGGATTTTACCCACCTGTTCCATGTATGTCCGGGCGTTTGACTGAACCTGCTCAGGCGTGAGCGGCGGCCTGGTCTGCAATTTCCCCGTCGGGTCGCCAATCATCCCGGTGAAATCCCCTATGAGGAATATCACCTGGTGGCCCAACTCCTGGAATTGCTTCAGCTTTTGCAGCAGAACCGTATGGCCTATGTGCAGGTCGGGCGCGGTAGGGTCGAACCCCGCCTTCACCCGCAAGGGCTTATTCTCCGCAATGGAGCGCTGGAGCTTTTTCTTAAGCTCTTTCTCGGATATTATCTCCGCCGCGCCCCGGAGGATGATCTCAAACTGAAAGTCCAAGTTTTTCATTTTATTATCATTTTATTCTGCGTTGCCCGCGTTCTTGATCCTCTCCAGAACTATCTCCGCAAGCTTTGGATGCACACCAAGATGCTCCGCGAGGTCGATTTTCACGTCCGGATACTTCCCGCGAAGGGCATCGATCTCCGCCGGGATGTCATGAATCATGTGGTTCCCAAGATGCAGGAAGTATGGGATTATAATCACTTTTTTGGCGCCGTCTTTCACCGCTTCGCCGACCGCGGAGGGCAGGTCGTGGGCACAGAACTGGAGGCAGGCATACCGGACGCTGACGGAACCCATTTCCGCAACCATTTTAGCCACTTCCGGCATATGACATGCGGCGCGGGAGCCGTGCCCAAGTAAAATTATAGTGTTTTCCATCCGCCTCTTATATTACAAATCGGCCCCTGTGTCAATGGAAACTGTAACCTCCACTCTCAGGAACGAGCCTTAATTGTTATAATACATAGAGCGAGGTGCGACATAAAAAAATACCTGGTTTCTATGCTCTTTATGGGCGCCGTATTCCCGGCTGGCGGCCGGACGGCCCAGGCGCACGTCAATTTCTCTTTCGGCTTCGGGATCAGACTTATACGCTTGTCTTCTTTTCGCCCCGTTCTATATCCTCCTCGAAATATTTCGTGACTATCTTCGTGGCGCAGAACTCGCCGCACATGGTGCAGGAGCCTTCGTCCGAGGGCATGCGCGAGGCGCGGATTTCTTTCGGTCTCTCCCCGGTGATGGCAAGCTCGAACTGCTTCTTCCAGTCCAGCCCGCGCCGGGCGAGGCTCATCTGGCGGTCTCTTTCGCGGTTCTTGTACTTAATCATATCGCCGACATGGGCCGCAATCTTCGCAGCCATCACGCCTTCTCTTACGTCCTGCGCGTCCGGCAGGGCAAGGTGCTCCGACGGCGTAACGTAGCAGATAAAGTCCGCGCCGTAGGCCGAAGAAAGCGACGCGCCGATGGCCGCGGTGATGTGGTCGTAGCCGGGGGCGACGTCCGTCGTTATCGGCCCCAGTACGTAGAAAGGCGCCTCGTTCGACATGCGTTTCTGCATGATGATGTTCGCCTCTATCTCGTCGATAGGTATATGCCCGGGCCCCTCCACCATCATCTGGCACCCGGCCTTGCGGCCAAGCTCCGCAAGCTCGCAGTTTATAATAAGCTCCTGTATCTGGCAGCGGTCCGAGGAGTCGTGTATCGCCCCGGCCCTGAATCCGTTCCCAAGCGATAGCACGCAGTCGTATCTCTTCAGGATGTCCGCGACGCGGTCGAACTTCTCGAATAGCGGATTCTCTTTGTCGTTGTGCATCATCCAGGCAACCATGTACGCCCCGCCCTTGCTGACAAGCCCGCCGTAGCGGTATCCCTGCCTGCGGAGCCTCTCGATGGTCAGCCTGTTTATACCGCAGTGAATGGCCATGAACGATATGCCGTCCGCGCACTGCTCCTCTATGACGTCGAAGAGCATCTCCTCCGGCATCTCCACGGGGTTTCCGTATTTCTCTATCGACTGGGCGAACGCCTGGTAAAGCGGGACGGTGCCGACGGGCAGGTTTATCGCCTGGAGCACTTCGCGCCGGATTTTTTTTATGTCCCCGCCGACGGAGAGGTCCATTAGCGTATCCGCACCGCAGGCCTCGGCGACTCTCGCCTTCTCCACCTCAAGGCCCATGTCCGCAATGTCCGTGGAAGTCCCGATGCTCGCGTTGATCTTGGTCCTGAGGCCCTTGCCGATTCCCACGGTGTTGGATTTCCTCACGGTGTTGTTCGGTATGACTATCTTGCCCTGGGCTACCATATCGCGGACATAATCCTCCGATACGCCTTCGTTTTTTGCGACCGCCTTCATCCGGGCCGTCGTGATATTCTGCACTGCCTGCTCTACCTGCGATGCCATTAAATTTCCCCTCCTTTATGCCCGCCTGAACGGCGTCTTTACCTGTTTGATTTTATCTGCAAAATTCTCCGCGAATTTCCTGTTGGACAGAAAGTGCAGGTGAACGTAACTTGCCAGCAGACTGCCCGCGGCGTATCCCTCGACCGCCTCTTCCCCGAAGGCGTTCTTCAGTTTATATACGCGCCTCACATTCCGGCCCATCGGCCCCAGCTCCGAGTAATGGAACTCATGCCCGCGCGCGGTCGCTCCTTTGGGGAAGAGCGTATTTCCCGTTACGGTTATCTCCCTGTATCCGAGGGCCTTGCGCCTGTGCAGCATCTTTGTCTTCGCCGGGATAAGCCCCGCCATCGGGTGAAACACGCCTTCGATGTCGGTTATGCCATGGGAGAGATACATTAGCCCGCCGCACTCGGCATATATCGGAAGTCTCCGTCTCGCCGCATCTATTACGTCTCTCTTCACGAAATCGTTTAGCGAAAGTCCCCTTGCGTACATCTCGGGATAGCCGCCGCCGAAATATATCCCGGATATATTCTCCGGCAGGCCGCCGTCCTTCAGGGGGGAGAACGGAACAATCTCGATGCCCAGGGATTCAAGCAATTCGAGGTTGTCCTGGTAATAGAAGCAGAACGCCTCGTCCATCGCCACGGCGAGCCTTGAGACGGGTAAAACGGGTGTTTTTGTGCCATGCCCAAGTTTCGTCTCTTTTGCCGTGGACGCAATTTTTACAAGCGCGCCGATGTCCACATGCTTTTTTACCGTATCCTTTAATTTACGGATAAATTCCGGCGTAAGTATCCCGTCTATGTCCGTCGTGAGGCCCAGGTGCCGGGAAGGTATCTCAAGGCCGTCTTCGCGCGGCACGGATCCGATTACCCCGGCCCTGCAATGCCTTTTTACCGCCGCCTTCAGCATCGCCGCGTGCCGCTCGGAACCTACCCGGTTGAATATCACGCCGGCGATATTCACAGCCGGGTCCATATCCTCGAAGCCTTTTATCACAGCCGCCGCGCTGCCCGCCATGCCCCTTGCGTCGATTACGAGAACAACGGGTATGCCGAGAACCTTTGCGACCTCAGCCGTGCTGCCCTGTGTGCCGCCACGGCCTATGCCGTCCATGAGGCCCATCGCGCCTTCCACGACGCATATGTCCGCGCCCGCGCATCCCACGGCATAAGTCCCTCGCACGCCCGCCGCCTTCGTCATCCAGCCGTCGAGGTTGCGGGAGATTCTGCCGGTGATCTTTCTGTGGTATTGCGGGTCGATAAAATCCGGGCCGGTCTTGAACGGCTGTACGGCAAATCCGGCGTCGCAAAGAGCGGCCATTATTCCCATGCTTATCGTCGTTTTCCCGGAGCCGCTCCAGGGAGCCGCGATTATTACGGAATCTTTATGCATAAATTTTATTTCTTCGGCGGCACGCGAGAACCGGACAAAACAGGCTCTACCTTGCCTGTGTCTGTGTAATACTCGGCGGCGACAATCCTGAATCTGCCTTTGGTTACCAGTTCCTGGATTATCCTGCTTCTCCTGACAATCTCCGAGCATGCATTCTTCACGTTGTCCTGCACCGCCTCGTTCAGAATATCCTTCCTGCCGGACTTCCGCGCCTCGACGACAGCCGGGAGTATCTTGTCGGTTACGCTGCCGATATTGCCGGCTGGCCTGTGCCGCGCCTCAAGCGTCGCCTTTACCGCGCCGCATCCGGAATGTCCAAGCACCACGAGGAGCGGCACATGCAGGTGCTGAGCCGCGTATTCTATGCTCCCGATTACGACAGGGTCTGCCACGTTTCCGGCGTCGCGAATCACGAACAGGTCTCCAAGGCCCTGGTCGAAAATCATTTCAGGCGGCACGCGGGAATCCGAACACGCAAGCACGATGGCGAAGGGATGCTGTCCTTTCGCAAGCTCCATGCGCCTCTTGCTGCCGATTTCCTTCCTGACGGGAGCGCCCGCGACAAATCTCTTGTTGCCGGCAAGGAGCCTGTCAAACGGGTTTGCAGCCGCGAAGGCGGGCGACGACGCAAACAAAATAAAAAAGAACGTTAGGTAAACAAGCTTAAATATTCTCATAGCAATACTCTTATTGTTTTGTTTCTCTCTCGTGTGTGGGCTAAGAATAACGTTTAAGGATAGTGTACCCAAAGGATGTCATTCTGAGGTCCGTATTTTGGGCCGAAGAATCCACCGTAGGTTCTGAATTTCTTAAAAGTCAAATGTGGATTCTTCGTTGCACTCAGAATGACAATCTTCCTCCGCGAACCGCCGTTTCTATCCGTTCAGAAGTTTCACCACCGGCATTCCGTCCTCGTAGAAATCTATTACGTTCAGCGCGCCGTAATGCTGCTCTATGCGAAAGACGTTCTTCAGCTCCAGTCCAAGCGCGAACGAAAGTATTACCCTGTTAACCCCGCCGTGGCCTATAAGCACTATCTCTTTCCCCTTGTGCGCGGACAGCGTTTCGTTCAGCGCCGGAAGCACCCTGGCGGAGAGCTCACGGAGCGATTCTCCTCCGGGCGGGACAAAGTGCACGATGTCGTTTATCCACGCCTTCCAGTCTTCAGGGTATGCCGCTTCTATCTCGTCGAAGCTCTTGCCCTCCCAAAGCCCGACGCCGCGCTCCCGGAATTCCGCCCTGGAAATGGCCTTTGCTCCGTGCGGCCCGCCGATTATTTCAGCACCTTTTATGGTGCGTATGAGGTCTGAGCAATAGACAGCGTCCACGGGCTTGTCAAGCAGCATATCCCGCAGACGCTCCATCTGCCTGACGCCTTCGCCGGTGATGTCAACGTCCCGGTGTCCGTTGTATCGCCTTTTGGCCGGTCTGCCGGCCCCGTCATCGCCGCAGACTTCGCCGTGGCGGCAGAGGTATAGTCGAGTGCACGTCATATTTATACCATCACCGAAAAGACTATAAACACCAGCGCCTCGGCAATCTCGGACGACGCGCCTATGGTGTCGCCGGTCTCGCCGCCTATGGAGCGGTTAAAGAATATCTTGAGCAGAAGACAGACTATCGCCGCAGCCGCAAGCGCGGCAAGGCCGGTCATGCCGCCGAACAGAGCCGCGAAAACCACGGCCATGACGGACGCGGCTATCAGATGCGCCGGTTTCAGATATTCGATAAAGGAGCCCGCAAGACTGTTCTCGCTCCGGGCGGGGCGCGAACCGTACGATACGGCTACCTGCCCCCAGCGCGACAGCGTCGGCGCAAGAAGCAGCGCACCGGGCCTCATATCGGAAGGTATCGAATCGAGCGCCATGAACTTGACGAGCAGGAGCAGGCATATCGCGACGACACCCATCGCGCCCGTCCGGCTGTCCTTCATTATCGCGAGAACCTTCTCCCTGTCGCCCTTCCCGCCGATTAATCCGTCCGCGGTATCGGCGACGCCGTCGAGATGAAGCCCGCCGGTAATGATGGCGAGAAAGGCTACGATAAGCGCGTCGGTTACCTGTCTGGGGAGCAGGCCCTTCGCCAGGTAGTCGAAGAGCGCGAGTATCGAACCCAGAAGCAGGCCCACCAGCGGGAAAAAGCTCATCATACCCGCCATCCTGTCTTCAGTAATCCTTTCCTGGCCGACCGGGATGACGGTCAGAAAACCGAGCGCGGACAAGAAATCGGACAGCATCAGCAAATCTTCTCCCCGTCGACCCCGGCCTCGCCGAAGGTAGCCATCTCTTTGAGTATTCTTACTCCCGCTTCGACAAGCATCATACCAAGCGCGGCGCCCGTGCCCTCGCCAAGCCTCATGTCGAGGTCGAGGAGCGGCCTCTGGCCCAAAAGCTTAAGCATGGCAATATGTCCGCGCTCAACGGATTTATGCGCGGCGATGATATATCCCTTCGCCTCAGGCTTGATCTCGCATGCCGCAACCGCCCCGGCGGTGGATATGAATCCGTCTATCACCACCGGCAGCTTCCGCGCGGCGGCCCCAAGCACCACCCCGGCGATGCCCGCAATCTCATAACCGCCAAGGCTTGCGAGCGTTCCAAGCGGGTCATCCGCATCGGGCGGGTTCGCCGCCAGCGCCATTTTTATAACCTCCACCTTGGCCGCAAAACGCTCCTCGCCTATGCCGGTTCCGTAACCCGTTACCTCCGCCGCAGAAAGGCCGGTATATGCCGCCGCGAGGGCCGAAGAAGGCGTCGTGTTCGCGATGCCCATGTCGCCTGTGCCGACGATGCCGTAGCCCCTGTCGGCAAACTCGTTTGTCAGCCCTATGCCCACTTCTATCGCCCTTACGCAGTCCGTCCGGCTCATGGCCGGCCCTTTTACGATATTATTCGTCCCCCGGCCAACCTTGGCGTTCCTGAGGCCCTCGACCAGCCCGAACTCGTGGTCAACCCCGATGTCCGTTACGACAACATCCGACCCCGCGTGCCTTCCCAGGACGTTCACTCCCGCGCCGCCGTTTATAAAATTAAGCACCATCTGGGCCGTGACGGCCTTCGGGTATGCGCTTACCAGCTCGTCCGACACGCCGTGGTCTCCGGCGAAAACGAATATCACCTTCCTTGACACGTCCGGGTGTCCGTTTCCGGTAATCAGGCAGACACGTTTTGCAAGCTCCTCCAGCCGCCCAAGACTCCCCGGCGGTTTCGTCTTGCAGTCGAGCCGCTTCTGTATCTCGCACGCCCGCGATTCGTCCACAGGCGTTATATCCCTCAGAGTTTCCTCGAACAGACCCATAAAACTCCTTCATAACGCCCCCTCTGTCCCCCTCTTATCTTAAGAGGGGGATGAAGGAAGTTATTTCAACCGCACCGGCAGACCGGACGCGACAAGATAGGCCTCGTCTGCGGCCTGGGCGATTATCTGGTTGACCCTGCCTGCGGCGTCCCGGAACGCGCGCGCCGAACCGTCAGCCGGCACAATCCCGGAGCCGAGCTCGTTGGATACGACTATTGCGACGCCCCTGAAATTCTTCAGCGCGCCCGCAAGCGAATCCGCCCTGCCGGACGCTATCTCTTCAAAACCCTCGCTCCCATTCTTTTCAAGAAGATTGGACAGCCACAGTGTCAGGCAGTCTATGATTACCGTCCCGCCTTCTATCCCATGCAAGGCTTCTGCAATGTTTTCCGGCTCTTCCACGCTCTCCCAGGCCGCCCCGCGCGCCTCCTTGTGCCTGCTTATGCGCTCCGCCATCTCCCGGTCTCTCGCCTGGGCCGTGGCTATGTATACGAGTCTGCCGCCGTGCTTCTCCGCAAGACATAACCCGAAGCCGCTTTTGCCGGAGCGCGCGCCGCCGGTTATGAATATTACCTTCCCCATCAGAACTCTATTCCCCTGCGCGCTTTCAGCCCGTTTTCGGCAGGATGTTTTATCACTGTCATCTCCGTAACGTAATCGGCAAGCTCTATAATTTCTTTCGGGCATCCCCTGCCGGTCAGCACAAGCTCAAGGGTGCCAGGCCTTTCCTTTATCAGCGAGACAACATCCTCGACATCCAGCCATTCTTCCTTGACGCAGTTGTTTATCTCGTCCAAGATAACTATGTCATATTCGCCGGACAGGGCCTTCTCTTTGGCGAGCGCAAACCCCCGGCGGATCGACTTCTTCAGTCCGGCAATGTCGCAGCCCTCCTTGCAGAAGAGCGGATGGCGCTGGTCGGCGAACCTTATTATCTCGGCGCCGGGGATTTTAGAGAGCATCTTTATCTCGCCGGAGACGCTGCCGCCCCCTTTAAGGAACTGGACGACAAGGACTCTCATGCCCTGCCCAAGCGCACGCAAGGCAAGACCCGTTGCGGCAGTGGTCTTGCCCTTGGAGAAGCCCGTATAGACGTGTACTAGGCCTTTTTTCAGCATGCTATGTCCGAATGCCCCCTAAAACAAAAACCCCGGCCTTTTAAAATGGCGGGGGTGTCTAAGCGAGCTCTTACCTCCCCCTCGGAAGTAACAGGTTATATTGACCAGGTATCCTGACTCGCGGGTCGCCGCCTCTCCCCGCCTTCCCGTCCGTCAGGACAGTGGCATCCGGGGCAGGCTCGCCGCTTACAGTTGCGGGGCAGTGACGGCTTTTACCGTCTTCCCTGGGATTCTATGAAACATGGAGCGGGCAAATATGGCGCGGGCCTGAAAGCCCGCACCGCCAGAACTCAAAATACACCAGAATTTGACCGGTTGTCAAGCAAAACCGGTTAATCGGTTTTCTTCATGGGCTTTCCGCAGCATACGAGCACGCCGCCGCCTGCCTTCGTCACCTTCACCTCGTTCCCGCACACGTCGCAAACGTAAGTCTTGCCAAGCTCTGCCATAACAACCTCCCGCAACGATTCACACTGTTGATATTACGCCTTCTCGAAAGCGTCCTTGCCTGCAAAGCATACCGGGCACTGCCAGTCTGCCGGCAACTGCGCAAACGGCGTGTCTTCCACCCTCTCGTCATACTCGTATCCGCATACGCTGCATTTCCAGATCATCTCGTCGCCTCCGTTAAAACTTTTGGTGCAATTCCTTGACCTTTCTCGCAAATTCCCTGCCGAAATCGTAGCAGGCCCTCTCGTCGTCGGCTGACGGCTTATAAAGCACCTGAAGCCCGGACCCGAACGTCTCAAGCCCCATCTTGCCGAACTCTTCGTACGCCTCCTTGACAGCGCCTCCGCCCCAGCCGTAGCTGCCGAACGCGCCCATTATCCTGTTTTTCGGCCTTAAGCCCCGCAGGTGCGCCAGGAATTCGGCCACGGTCGGGAAAAGTATGTTGTTCATCGTCGGCGAACCTATAAGACAGCCTCTCGACTTCCAGAATTCCCTGACGGCGGCGCTCATGTGCGTAGCCCTGAGCTTTATCAGCCTGCACCCGACACCTTCGTCCTTTATTCCCTGGAGGATGGGCGCGGCCATCATCTCGGTGCTGTGCCACATCGTGTCGTATATTACTGCCACGCTCAAGTCCGCCTTTCCGCTGGCCATGTCGAGATATGACTGCAACACCCTGCCGGGATTCTCGCGCCATATCATGCCGTGGTCCGGGGCTATCATATCAATGTCCAGGCCGAGCCGCTGCATCTCCGCGATCTTACTCTTGATAATCTGGCCGAACGGCATCAATATGTTCGCGTAGTAATCCAGAACCGCATCGTCAAGCTCGTTCATGGACTGACTGGCTATGTATTCGTCGTCGAACCTGACGGAAGACGCAATGTGCTGGCCGAAACCGTCCTGGCTGAACAGGAGCTTCTCTTCCCTGACGTATGTCATCATGGAGTCCGGCCAGTGGAGCATAGGGGTTTCAACAAATAAAAGCGTCCTCTTGCCTATGCAAAGAGTGTCGCCGGTTTTAACGACGTTCATCTTCCATTTCGAGATGTCGAAGAACCTGCCGAGGCCCTTTTTGCCCTTCTCCGTTATGTATATCGTCGCATCCGGCGAAAACTCCATTATCCTGTCGAGGCTCGTGGCGTGGTCGTTCTCTATGTGGTTGATAACGATGTTTTTGATTCTCGACGGATCCACTACGCCGCCGATACTCTTTATCGTCTCCTCGGAGAAATCGTATTTGACGGTATCGACAAGGGTTATGTCGTCGTCCATCAGCAGGTAATTGTTGTACGTGGTGCCGCGAGGGGTTTCATAGCCGTGGAAATCCCGCACGTTCCAGTCCACTGCCCCTACCCAGTATATACCACCTTTTATTTCAACGGCTTTCATCTGTCCTCCATAATGCCATAAAGTAATTATACGCGGACGCATGGAAACTGTAGAAGGCGGGGGGAAAAGGTCTTATGCGGCCAGGAATTGCCGCAGGGGAAAGTGGAGCGGGCGACGGGGTTCGAACCCGCGACACCAAGCTTGGGAAGCTTGTACTCTACCAACTGAGCTACGCCCGCAATCTTAAAGCAGATTCTTCGTACAAACCGGACAGATATGTCAAACAGCTTGTGAAATAATAGCATTCCGGTTTTATTATTTCAAGATGATTTTGGAATTACTCAGGCTGCCACGGACTTCCTTGGCCAGTGCCGCCAGATAAAAAACGCTATTCCGGCGAGAATTACG
>JAJYGS010000165.1 GCA_021785055.1 Nitrospirota bacterium
CGTGGTCTGGACATACAGGGTAGTGCCCTGGACAATGGTGGCCGATTTATTCTCGAGCGTAATCACCTTCGGAGCGGCAAGGGTTTCGGCCTTGTTTTCGGATTCCAGCGCCTGAAGCGTAAAGGCGAGTTCATATTCATGCCCTATAAGCCAGCTCCATCCGCCCGCCGCACCGCCCGAGGCAATAAGGCTCGCCGGGACGGTCCCGATATACCTGTTGCCGGGCGGCGGAGTGCCGCCGGGGGGCACGAATTGAACTCCGCTCGACTGACCTGTGGAGCCGCCCGCGCTTACCGCGCCGACGTTGTTGGCCCCCGCTTTCTCGAAGCTCCAGGTGGTTCCGAGGTTTGCGAGGGCGTTTACGTCCACGGTTACAATCCGGGACTCTATCAATATCTCCTTTACCTGTTTGTCGAGTATCTTGATCAGTTCCTTGGCCTTGTCGAGGCTCTGCGGTATGTCCGTCACGATAAGCTCGTTGGTGCTTTCGTTCGCTATTATGTCGCCCCTGGAAGAAAGCACCTTCTTTATCTTAGGCTCGAGATCCGACGCCTTGGAGAAATTGATCTTGAACGTCTCCGTGTAGAGATTTTCCGCCTCCATCTCCAGCTTCTTCTGCTCCGCCTCCTGCTGAAGCTCGCGCCTCCTCTCCGCGTCGAGCTTCGCCTTGGAAGCGACCCTCATGACGTTCCCCTGTATCTCCTTGTCGAGGTTGTAAATCCGAAGCAGCGTGTCCAGGGCCTGGTCCCACGGCACGTTGTCAAGCTTCATGGTTACCTTTCCCCTGACGTCCGACGGATCCATTATCAGGTTCAGGCCCGCGACGTCCGCCAAAAGCTTTATCACCTTGTCGAGGTCCGCATCCTGGATGTCGAAGGAAATCTTGCCGCCGGTATATTTCTTCTTGGGCAGGCCCATGACTTCATCGCTGTCCGCAGGCACGGCATCGGCTGTCTGTTTAGATGAAATGGTCGTCTTTCCGCCCGCCCTGGAAACATATATATTGACCGGCTTCGCCTCGCTCCCCTTGGCCGGATTGGACTTGTGAACCGGCACGGGATTTGCGGCCTCATTTTTGGCCTCCGGCGCCGGTTTGGAAGCGGGTTTCGAAACCTCCGCCTTCCGGGCAGCCGGTTGAGCGGCGGCGGCAGGCAAAACTTTCTTCGCGCCGGACGGGAATACGCTGACGGTGAGAATTCTGCCGGCGTTTTTTACGTCGTATTCATAAGGCCCCTTGACGTCGAGCACTATTCTGACCTTGCCGGGCGGCTCCTTGTGCAGCGCCATGCGGACGCGCTTTAACACCTTCGCGCGGACTTCAAAGGTTTCCTTAGACTTTATCGACCCCATGCCCGCCAGATCGACCACTAGCCTGTCCGGGCCGAGCCTGAATATATCGGGATTTTTTATCGCGCCATCCCCCTCGAGGCGCACGCCGGATACGTCGCCTTCCTTGAAGAAGGATACGCTTGTCAGCGTCCGGGCCTCCGGGAGCACCGGCCTGGCGGCTGGAGCCGCGGACGTTGCCGCCTTGGTCTCCTCCGGTTTCGCCTTCGGCGGATTGGCGGACGGCGCCTCCGCTATTTTCTCCGCCGACGCTGGAGGAGCGGCCTTCGGTTTTGGTTTTGCTTCTTCTTTGGCGCCTTTGATGATGTGCTTTTCGGTCTTGCTTAAGATAATATGTATAGCGGATTTGTCCTGGGTTACGATATTTTCGGCGTTCGTGTTCAGGGCTATTTCCACCCTGGTTACGTTCTTCGCGTTTTTCGCCTTGTGAGTGAGGATGTAGAATACGGGGCCCTTGTCCACGTCCATCCTGCGGGGCACCGCGCCCGGCTCGACCCCGGCCAGGTCTACCGTGAGTTTGGGGGGTTCCTGCTGTCTCGACATCGTAAAAACGACCGGCTTGTCAGTGGTAATGATTACGTCGGTGTTCTTTTTGTTGTCAACGACGTCCACCTTCTTCAGGACGGCAAGGCCCTTCCCGCCGGCTTGATACTCCCGGCCCCCCGCGCATGCCGAAAGAAGCAGGGCGCAGAAAAGTAAAAACAGAAAAGATTTTTTAATTCGTCCGGCGTCCGCCATTACTCCGCCTCCTTGTGCAATGGTAAGACTACATTATTGGTCTCCACGTCGCCAAGGATGTCCTTGATCTTTTCGGTAACGTAGACCCTGCTCTTGGTAATCCTGGCAATCCAACCCCCCTTGTCGCCCACGTGCTGGCCCGTCCTTACGGTATAGGCCCGCCCGTCGGGGGTAAACATCAACGCCCTGAAACCCTTCCCGCTCCAGAGTATGGCCTCCACTTTAAGCTTCTCTACCGGTACCTTTTCGAGAGGCCCTGCATTCGGCGGTACCGGCGGATATACCTTCGGCACCTCGAACGGAGACATGAAGGGGTCTCTTTTGTTGAGCGGGAAATAGACATAGGCCGCTCCGGGGCCTGAAAGCACCCTCGTCTTAAGGAGCTGCGCGGCCTTCCCGTAAAGGTCTATTTCCTTCTGCGCGAGGTCCGCAGCGGCGGCATCATTCTTGCTTTTGGCCGCATCGAGGGCTTTCCGGGCGTCCCCAAGCTTAAGCTGCACATATGCCTCGGCATCGGTCTGGGAGAGATTCGTGTTTTTTACGAAGTCTTCCGCCGAACTGTATTGCACTTCCTTGCCACCCTCGACCGTCTTTATCACAGCCGTCCCCGCAGGTTTTTGCGCGGGCTTCTGCTGCGCATTGACGGGCGCTGCGGGCTCGTTCGCGGCAGGTTTCCGCCCCTTGTTCACTGTGCCTATCGGCGCGCCCATCTTCATCACAATTTTAGTCTTGGGGGCATTCCGGGCCTTAAATCTCCGGTAAAGGTAGTACCCTGCGGCTGCGACAACAAAAACCGCCAGCAGAACTAACAGTATCTTGGCCCTTTTTTCCACTTATTTACCTCCGCCGGACGTATATGCCAGCACTGTGAACTTTATCGGGAGGTCCATTTTTTTACCGCGCACCTGCCCGGACGAAATGTCGAGTTCAGCAACAGTCAGCATCCTCGTCATGTTATCGAGCTGTTCCATAAATTTACCCAGGTCGTGATAGCCGCCGTTGACCTGCACGTTTACGGGAGTCTCGATATAGAGCCCGCCCGGCCCGGTATTGTTGGCGCCGGCCTGAACGGATTTCACGGTGAGGCCGCTGCCCATAGCCGCCTTCTTTATGGCGTCCGGGACTCCCGCGCCTTCAGACGGCGATGGAAGCTTGTCCGTGGCCAGCTTCAGTTCCTGCTGGAGGGTTACGTTTTCGGCTTTGAGCTCGGGAAGCTTGCTCTCCATGAGCTGGCTTTTGGATATCTCGCTCTCGTTCTTCTGGATATCCGCGTCAAGATTGGAGATTATCTTTTTATTCGGCAGATAAACCAGATAGACGAACAAACCCGCTATGACAAGAGGGATAATAAGCAGCAGGAGCGTCTGCTGTTTCGGTGTAAGCTTTTTAATTAATTTGTCCTGGATTGCGCTCATGTTCCCTCCTACTTCTTCTTGGGCGCGGGTTTATTCGCAGGAGCCGGCGCCGGCGCAGCCGCAGCCGGCAAATCCTCGTACCCCGCGAGTTTGCCCGTAAGTTTAAAGGAATATCTTTCCTTGTTCCCCGTGGATATGTCCTTTATATCACCCATCTTGACTTTCGAGAAAGTCGGAAGGGCCTGCAATGCGTCCGCGAACGCCTGCGCATTCTTCCTGCTGTCGCTGGCTATGCCCTCGACGCTGAATTCCGGGCCTTTTACGGATAGCGCCGTCAGCCATACGTCCTGCGTAATTGCGGCGTTGATGCCGTTTAAAAGCGGCGTCATGGGTATTCTTCTCTTGTTCAGCTCCTGGATGGTCTTCAGCTTCTGCTGAACCTCAAGCCTGCTTTTTTCGTAGCCTTCCGCTTCCGCGGCTTTTTCCTTGAGCACGGCCAGTCTTTGCCTGGTATCGGCGGCCTTCTTCGTCAGGGCCGATTTTTTTGAATATACGTGTACCGTTCCATAGCCTACCCCGAACACCACCAGGACGATAACGCCGATGACTATCGCCTGGAGCTTCATCACGGCCTTGTCTACCTGTTTTATCTTCTTGTGCGGCAGGAGGTTTATTTTTATCATTCTCTCAGCCTCCTCAGTGCAAGCCCGACCGCCACGGCAGCCGAGGGCGCGGAACCCTGCGCCGCTTCAGAATCCAGTTTCGCGTCGATATTGATATTCCTGAACGGGTTTGCCAGTTCCACTTCCACGCCGACCCTTTCCGCCAGCCGCTCCGGGAAGCCCGCCATGAGAGCGCCGCCGCCGGAGAGTATCACCCTGTCTACGTTCTCTATGCCGGTAGTGGCGCGGAAGAAGTCTATGGACCTCGCGGCTTCCGCGGCAATATCATCGGACGCCGAACCGATTATCGTCTGCGCCCGCGAGGCGTCCACGCCGGGGGAGTCTTCGCCTTTTTTGAGGTTCTCGGCGGCGGAGAAGCTTATGCCGAACTCCTTCTGTAGGGATTCGGTGTATAAGTTGCCGCCGACGGAACTGTCCCTGGTAAAGATGGACACGCCATCTTTTAATATGTTTATATTGGTTACCGACGCGCCGACGTTAATGAGGGCGTCCACCCTGCCGGGGACAATCTCGTAATTGACCTCGAACATGTTCTCAAGCGCGAAGGCGTCGACGTCCATTATCATGGGGTTTAACCCCGCCTCCGTAACGAGCGAGAGGTAATCGTTTATCTTTTCCTTCTTCGCTGCCACGAGGACGACGTCCATAGTGTTGGCGCCTTCCTTGGTGGACGGGCCGAGTATCTGGAAGTCGAGGTTCACGTCGTCTATGGCGAACGGGATATACTGCTCTGCCTCCCAGTTGATGGACTCGGAGAGCTCGTCCTCGCTCATCTCCGGTATTGTTATGCGCTTGATGATTACGGAGTTCCCGGAAATGCCTATCACCGCGTCCTTTACCTTCGACTGGGTCTCGGCGAGCAGTTCGCCTATAACCCCCGCAACCTGTGAACGGTCCATAATAGCGCCGTCAACTATCGCCTCAGGGTCCAGTTCCCTGGATGCGTATTTTGTCAGAACAAGGTCCTTCCCGCGCTCCACTATCTGTGCGAGCTTCACGGTATGAGACCCTATGTCAAGCCCCACTATCTGTGTTTTTCTGCTTAGGAACACGCGCACCTCTGGTTTTGGAAGTTACTGTTTCTGCCTTATTATCCGCTCTATTTCCTTCAAATTCCCGGCATGATAGAGCCGCCAGCCCCTCCAGTCCCTCTGCACGCCCGTGATGAGCCCTTCGCTCTCCCACCTGAAGAGCGTGGATCTTGAGATGTCGTAGAGCTTGCAGATCTCTTTTGTCTTGTAGATCTTTTTGACCGTCTCCCTTCTCATCATGCTCATATGACACCCGATTTGTAAAATTAATTTAAATTAATATTTGAAAACGTCTTGGTATACTTACTATACTCAAACTATCCGGTTGTCAAGAAAATAATTGCTGCCCAAGGCTTTGTTTTATTTGGCAAAAAATGGCGGTTACACACTAAGGGAAGGTAACTGGAGAGGTATGCTCCACAATATTTAGCGGTTTTCGGGCAAAATAAAGGGCCTAAAAAATTCCCGGAAAATATTAAATATGATTAACTTTTTTCAGAAGGAGCGCTTATCGGCGAGCCTTTTGGCGGACATGCGGATGACTTCCGGCACGCCCTTGTTCTTCGCTACAAAGCGCAGGTCGCGTGTCATAAGCTTGGAGAGAAAGGTAAGGGACAACGGCACGGGCGTTTTAGGATTGTTTACAAGCGCCAGGACTACCGAATAGGATTTTATCCAGTCCTTGTTCCCGGCGATCTCCCGGAGAATCTCCTCGTTGACATTCCTTGAGGCGGCGAACATCTCAACTTCGTGGAGGGTGAGCTTCGGGTTCTGGAGCACGCCCATTGCAACGAGCTTGTTGGCGTCCCTTATCAGTATCATCCGGGTTTCCTGGTCGCCGCTTCTCGCGTGCTTCGCGCGCTCGCCCACGTCGAGGCGCTGGAGTTTCGCCTGGAGACCAAGCTTGTGCGCCTCGGCCTCCGCCTTTCTCTCCCGCTCCTCGCGGTCATTTCTCGCGCGCATCGCGGCAATAGCCGAAGCGGACATTTTTCCAGCATCTTCCTCCCGGCCCCCGCCGTTTCCGGCATGATGGGGCAACTCGTCTTCCGGCTCCATATCCTCCGGCAGGTCTGAAGTCTGCTCGTCGTCTATTCCCTTTTCCTCAATCATGCCGCACCTCGCTTTAGATAAAGCAGGTATTCGATATTTCCCTTTGCGCCCTTTATCGGCGACTCCATCCGGCCCACGGCCTCGAAACCCGTATTTTCGGCGAAACCGCGTATCTCACGCACCGCACCTTCGCGCGCGCCCTCGTCCTTGACTATTCCGCCCTTTCCCACGCTTTCCCGCCCGACTTCAAACTGCGGCTTGACCAGGGCGATAACCTGGCCGCCGGGCCGCAAATTCAGGCTTATCGGGGGCAGGATGAGTTTTAGCGAGATGAAGGAGACGTCCACGGATGCAAAATCGACAAGCTCGCCGAAGAACCCCGCCCCGGCATGGCGGAAGTTTACGCGCTCAATCACGCTCACGCGCGGGTCCGTCCGCAGCCTCTGGTCAATAAGTCCGTATCCGACATCTACGGCGTAGACCTTTGTCGCGCCCTCTTTGAGCAGGCAGTCCGTAAAGCCGCCGGTGGAGGCGCCTATGTCGGCACAGACAAGTCCGGAGATGGATACGTTGAAATTATCCAGGGCCGCCTTTAATTTCAGCCCGCCGCGCGAGACATACGGCAGGCCCTCGACAACCTCTATCCCCGCTCCTTCCTTTACCGGCTCGCCGGCCTTGCCGGCCTTCCTGCCATCGACGATTACCTGCCCGGCGAGTATCAGCGCCTGCGCCTTCTGCCGCGAAGGGGCCAGGCCGCGGGCGACAAGCTCTGTGTCGAGTCTGCTCCTGGGTTCTTTCAATTCATTCCGCCAGCACCTTCTCAGAGATGAACGCCTCAGCCGCCTGGAGTATCCCTTCCGCGTCGAGGCCGAGCCTTTTCCTTATCTGCGCCTGCGTCCCCTGCTCGATATATGCGTCCGGGACGCCGATGCGCTTCACGGGCACGTTCGTCATCCCCGCCTCTTCCAACGCTTCCAACACCGCGCTGCCGAAGCCGCCTGCGAGGACGTTCTCCTCCACGGTAAGAATCCGTTTTGCGCCGGACGCGGCGGCGAGTATTGCGTCTTTGTCGATCGGCTTTATGAACCTTGCGTTAATCACGCCCGCCGAATAGCCCGACTTCGACAGCTCCTCAGCCGCCCGGAGCGCCGGGTAAACGGTATTGCCGACGGCGATTATGCAGAGGTCGGCGCCTTCGGAAATTATTTCCGCCTTGCCGAGGGGAAGCTCTTCGAATCCCTTGTCGAGCGGTACGCCGACGCCCTTGCCGCGCGGGTAGCGGAGCGCGACGGGACAGTCCAGCTTGAGGCCCGTGTAGAGCATGTGCCTAAGCTCGTTTTCGTCCTTGGGCGCCATGAAGACAAGGTTCGGCACGCTGCGCATGAATGAAATATCGAAAAGCCCCTGGTGCGTCTCGCCGTCCTCGCCCACGACGCCCGCCCTGTCCATCGCTATCACGACGGGCAGGTTCTGCATGCACAGGTCGTGGACTACCTGGTCGTAGGCGCGCTGCATGAAGGTGGAGTATACTGCCGCGACGGGCTTCTTCCCGCATGCGGCCAGGCCGCAGGAAAACGTAAGGGCGTGCTGCTCGGCGATGCCGACATCGAATAACCTCTCCGGGAATTCCTTCGCAAATTTTGTAAGACCGGTCCCTTCGGGCATGGCGGCGGTTATGGCTATTATGGACGGGTCTTCTCTTGCAAGCTCAACCAGCGCCTCGCCGAATACGCCCGTATACGACACCCCTCCGCCGCCCGCCGTCTCGCCGGATTCGACGTCGAAAGGCGGCGTGCCGTGGAATGCGGTTGGGTTGCTCTCGGCAAATTCGTAGCCTTTGCCCTTCGTTGTCATGACGTGCACGAGCACAGGGCCTTTTCTTACGCGCGCGTCGCCCAGCGCTTCGACCAGCATCTTTATGTCGTGGCCGTCAATCGGCCCTACGTATGAAAAACCCATCTCCTCAAACAGCATTCCGGGCGTAAAAAGCCCCTTCATCCTCTCTCCCGTCTTCGAGGCGACCTTTAATACCTGTTCGCCGACCTTCGGGAGCTTTTTTAAAAACTGCTCCGTCTCGCGTCTGAGCCTCTCCGCCTTGACGCCGGTAATGATGCGGCTTAAGTAGTTCGAGAGAGCGCCGACATTCGCCGCTATGGACATCTCGTTGTCGTTCAACACGACGACGAGGTCCCGGCCTAAGTGCCCGGCCTGGTTCATACCCTCGAACGCAAGGCCTGCAGTCATGGAGCCGTCGCCGATTACCGCCGCGATTTTATAATCCTCTCCCTCCATGTCGCGGGCGACGGCCATACCGAGCGCGGCGGATATGGACGTGCTCGAATGGCCGACGTCGAAGGGATCGTACCGGCTTTCCGAGCGCTTGGGGAAACCGCTTATGCCGCCCTCGCGCCGAAGCGTCCCGAACCTCTCCCGCCTGCCGGTGACGAGCTTGTGCGCGTACGCCTGGTGGCCCACGTCCCAGATTATTTTATCCTTCGGGGTGTCGTAGATATAGTGCAGCGCCAGCGCGAGTTCCACGACGCCAAGGGACGAGGCCAGGTGGCCCCCGTTCACGGAGACGACGGCTATTATTTCTTCCCTTATCTCCTCCGCAAGGAGCGGCAGTTCCTTAAGCTTCAGCGTCTTTAAATCCGAAGGCGACCCGATGCCGTCAAGATATGCCATGAGTACCCCTCCCTTCCGGGCAAATCAGTTCTTCCTTGATACTATATACCGCGCAATCTCCCTGAGCGGCTCGGCGCCGTCCCCCGAAAACGGAGAGCGCCTCCACCGCCGATGCCTGAAGTTCCATGGCGCGGCTTTTGGACTGCTCCAGGCCGAACATCGCGGGATACGTCTTCTTCCCCTTTTCGACGTCGCTCCCGGCATCCTTGCCTATCTCTTCCTTCGTCCCCGTAATATCCAGTATATCATCGGCAATCTGGAACGAAAGGCCGGCCTCTTCGCCGTAGCGTGTAACGGCTTTTAGCTGCTCGTCGTTCGCGCCGGCGGCTATCGCGCCCATGCGCACCGACGCGCGGATAAGCGCCCCGGTCTTTCTCGTATGTATATATTCGAGCGTGACGGAATCTATGTCTTTTCCCTCGGACTCCATATCTACGGCCTGTCCTCCAACCATGCCCATGCTGCCGGAGGCGTACGCCAGCTCGTGGATTATTTTAATCCGCCTCGCCGCGTCCATGCCGCTCGTATACGCCGGGGACGAAAGAAGCTCGAACGCGAAGGTCAGGAGGGCGTCCCCGGCGAGTATCGCGGCGGCCTCTCCATATACCTTGTGGTTGGTAGGCTTGCCACGGCGGAAGTCGTCGTTGTCCATCGCCGGGAGGTCGTCATGTATAAGCGAATACGTGTGGATAAACTCAAGCGAGCTTGCCACTGCAACAAGACCGGGGATACCCGCCGCATCTCCTCCCCGTACCGCCTCGGCGGCGGCAATCGCCAGGATGGGCCTTACGCGCTTCCCCCCGGCCTCAAGGCTGTAGCGCATGGAGGAGTGAAGCGTCGGCGGCATCGCGTCCGCCTTCGGAGCCGCACGGCCTATAAACTCCTCCACCAGCCGCCGCCTGTCGTTGATATATTTCTTTAAGTCGAAGGTCATTCCCCCTCTTCCGGTTCAAATGGTACGATTTTTGCGCCGCCGGCGTCGCCTTTCACGAGTATTTCGACCCGCCTTTCGGCCTCTTCGAGCTGTTTGGCGAGCGAGCGCGTGAGCTTTATTCCCTCCTCGAAGAGCTTCACGGATTCATCCAGGGGCAGCTCGCCCTTCTCCATCCTGTTCACTATATCCTCAAGCCGCTTAAGCGACTCCTCGAATCTCTCTTTGGCCATAATACCTCAAATAAAGAGTAGCTGTAAATTATACACCAGGGGGGGCTTCCGTCAAGGTTTTTCTGGCAGAGAAACCTCGAAGCTGCCCGCACGCGGCGAGGATGTCCACCCCGCGGCTTTCGCGTATGAACGCCGTGTAGTTCATCGAATGCAGCCTCTCCTGGAACGCATGCACTGAGGCCTCATCCGGCCTCCCGA
Organism: Nitrospirota bacterium; assembly: GCA_021785055.1. Taxonomy (GTDB): domain Bacteria; phylum Nitrospirota; class JACRHJ01; order JACRHJ01; family JACRHJ01; genus JAKAHE01. Next base: position 10,252 of record JAJYGS010000165.1, read on the forward strand.
ATTCGCTCCCTCCATGCTCGTTAAAGGGAATCAGGTTTATTTTGCACCTGAGGCCCCGCAGGAGCTTTCCGAGTTGTGCCGCGTGCTCCGGTCTGTCGTTGATCCCCCTCAGCATGACATATTCGACGGTTATGCGCCTCCTGGGGGCGAGCGGATAATCCTTGAGCGCCTTCATAAGCGCCTTTAGCGGATATTTTTTGTTAATCGGCATTATATAATCGCGTACCTCGTCGCTTGGCGCATTGACGGATACCGCGAGGTTCACGCCGAGGCCGCTCTCGCCCAGGGCCTTTATCCCCGGCACAACACCCGCCGTGCTGAGCGTAATCCGCCTGGGAGACATATTGAACATCTTCGGGGATATGAGCCTCCCGAGCGCCTCGAAGACGTTTCCCGCATTCATAAGCGGCTCCCCCATGCCCATCATGACGATATTGGTAATTTTCCGCCCTTTTCCAGCCGTCCCTGAAGCCGGGCGACCGGCACCGGCGACAAGCACCTGCCCCGTTATCTCGTGCGGCAGGAGGTTCCTCCTTATTCCGCCCGCGCCCGTAAGGCAGAACCGGCATCCGAGGGCGCATCCCGCCTGCGAGGATATACAGAGGGTTAACCGGCCCTCGTCCGGTATGAGGACGGACTCGACCTTCTCCCCGTCATGTAACGAAAAAAGGTGTTTTTCCGTCCCATCATGTGAAACAAGGCGCTCCAGAAGCTCCGGCGGACGTATCTCTGCTATTTCGCTAAGCTTTTCCCTGTCTGCCTTCGAGATGTCCGTCATGGCGGAGAATGAATCCGCGCCCTCGGAATAGATCCATCGGCATATCTGGGCCGCGCGGTAAGGCTTCATGCCGAGCCCCTCGACAATGGATTTAAGCTCGTCGGCGCCAAACTCAAGCAGGTTTATTTTGTTGTCTTTTTCCTTGATATCCATTAATCTTTTAACCTTAACCACTGTTCCCGCACAAAACGGGAGTACGGGTTTTTCCTTTTGATATAAAGTTCTATTATGCTATAATTTCCCTGCGAATAAAAGGTTTTTTCGATGAATAAAGGTCTTTTCTACCACTGCCTCATCATATCGCTGATACTTCATCTTGCGGTAGTGCTTATGGTAAAACTTGAGAAACCAAAGGAACATAAGCGGAGTGAGCCGATAGCCATAGACCTGCTTGGGCCGGTCAGGGAAGGGGCCAAAACCGTTCTGCCCCCAAAGCCCAAGTATAAGCCCCAGGTTCAGTTTCCGCAAAGAATGGCAATGGCCTCAGCCCCAAGAAATATGCCAAAAAGGGCCTTCCCGCGCCGCCATTTTCTGCCCTCTTTCCCTACCCCGGCGCCCTCAAAACCGGCCACCGCGAGACCGGCCAACCCGCCCGCCCATGGAAATGCAAATGTCCCGGCGCCTGCGCCTCCGGCAAGCCGGCAGACCTCCGCTTTGCCGTCTGCGTCTCCCGGCAGGCAGGGAACACCGTCCGCGGCTTCGGCGGGTTCGGAAGGCAGACAGCAGGTGATTCCACGGAAGCTGAAGCTCCCGACGATGAAGGACCTTGAGCGCTACGCGGAGGTGGACAAGGAGATAGAGCGCACGAGGGACCCGAACGCGGTAACGCTCGACACGACCGATTTCCGCTACTGGTCATACCTCCAGGGCCTTAAAAACCGGATAGAGTATATATGGAAGTATCCGGAGGAGGCGCGGCGGGAAGGGATCGAGGGAGAGCTTCTGATGAAGTTCACGATTGAGAAATCTGGGAAGGTAACGGACGTGGAGGTGCTTCGGTCCTCCGGCTACCCGATGCTCGACGACGCGGCAAAAAAAGCCCTCTATGACGCAAGCCCGGTCAACCCGCTCCCGGACAACTGGAAAAAGAACTCCTTTACCATCACCGGTAACTTCGTATACAGGCTCTACGGCCTTTACCTGAGATAATATATGGCGCCAAGATTAAACAAGATGCTCGCGATATGGTGGCTGCTCGCGCTTATCGGCGTAATATTGGCGCACATTGCAATAGATTATTTCGGCATAAACGGCCTTGTAAGGGAAACCATAGAGGCATTCGTAATCGCAAGCCTCCTGCTCGTCCCGTTTTTCCTTGTGCGCCATACGGTGCTCCGTCCGCTCGGCATTATACGCGAGGC
>JAJYGS010000054.1 GCA_021785055.1 Nitrospirota bacterium
CGACCTGCTGTCCCTCGCTCAAGGTCTTGAAACCGTCCATCTTTATCTCCGAAAAATGCACGAATACGTCCTTGCCTTCCTCCGGAGAAATGAAACCGTAACCCTTGCTCTCATTGAACCACTTTACAGTACCCCTCATCAAAAAACCCCTTTTCCTTTGGGCTAAAACGCATACCGCGCATTGCCCGATTAACCTGTCAAACTTTTTCAAGACCTGAGTAGAACGTTCAACCTCTGAAGCATGAAAAATTGCAGGTATTAAAAAAACCGCGGCACAGCGCCACGGCACCATGTTTAAAAATATACTCGCAACTTATCAATATGTCAAGCTTTAAATCCATTTCAGGCAGCGATTTGACAAAATAACCAAATATAATTATATATTAATAATATGTCCAACCCATTCCGATACCGTTTTATGCTTGCACTCGTCACATTAATCATCACCGCAATCCCTTCGTCCGGATTGGCGCAGGATTTCGCCATATCCGACGGGGATCTGCTGAAGATTATCGTGTACGACAACCCCGACCTCACAACAAGGACGCTTGTAAGCGCAAACGGCATTATTACCTTCCCCCTCATAGGAGACGTTAAGGTGGCTGGGCTTCGCATACACGAGGCGGAGAAGCGAATAGCGAAGCTTTTGTCTAAGGGATACATCAACGACCCACAGGTCGCAATACTTATAACGGAAACCAGGAACGTGGTCTATGTGACCGGAGAGGTTCAAAAACCCGGGAAATACGAGGCCGGGCCCAACATGACGGTTATAAAGGCAATTGCGGTCGCCGGGGGGCTTACGGACAAGGCCGCGCCGGGCAGGACAAAGATAACGCGGGAGAAGGGAAACAAGGAATCTACTTTCAGCGCGAATATGAACGACCGCATCCGGCCGGGCGACGTGATAAACGTCCCGGAGAGCTTTTTCTAAAGCGGGATTACCTGCGTTTTCCCTTCCCGTTTAAGTAGACTAAACACTTTGCGCACTCGATGCCGTTTTTGCAACGCCTGCCGGTCAGTTCCCAGCATGGCGCGGAGCGGTCAACGTAAGCCGAGCATTCTTCCCTTGATTCTTCCGAACAGCCCTGTATCTCCCAGCAAGGCGCATAATCCAGCAGTTTCTTCACGCCTTCTATGCTTATCTTCTTCTCGTGAATAAGCTCGCGGATGCAACGGAGCCATTTTACGTCGTTATCGGAATAGAACCTGTTCTTGTTCCTCCTCGCAGGCGTGACAAGCCCGTGCTTCTCGTAGAGCCTCAGGGTCTGGTCCGTGGTCCCGACAAGTTCTGCGGCGATGCCGATAGGATAGAGCGGAAGGTTCTCCTTGCGGGCTCTGTCGTCGTTGTTTTCCATGTTCCTCCATAAGGCAAAGGCATAAAATCTGAAGAAATACCACACGAATTATAGTTGACAATATTAGTCCTGTAAATAGCATTCTGTCAAATTAAATATTTTAATTGAGACTAACGGTCTTCTTATAATCAGGATTTATATGTGCTTGGGAAGAGGGATGCGTCCGTATGAGGCAGGAACATCGCGGCACGGTACAGGCTCATGAATTCCGCGCTGGCGTTGAGTTCCTTGTAGGTTATCATTGAGGCGATTTTTTCAATCTGCTCAACGGCTTTCAAGTCGAGAAGCGCCATGACGGCGCCTTTAAGGGAAGAATTTCCCAGGAGTTTGAATTTATTTATCGGTATGTCCGGGAGCATCCCGATGGAAACGGCCTTGTCCGCCGCTATATATTCGCCGAACGTCCCGGCCACGAAGAACGACTCTATGTCGCTAAAAGTTATGCCTATTTCGGAGATTATGACGGTCAGGGCCGTGTACATGGCGGCCTTGGTGCGGATAAGGTTCTCTATGTCTTTTTCCGTAAAGACAATATTCTCCGTTACCTTATATGCCGGCCCCCCTTCCGTATTGACGACTCTTTCCGTCCTGCCGGGTATAAATTTCCCGCGTCCGTCTATGAGGCCCGTCCTGAAAAGCTCGGAAAGTAAATCTATCAATGCGGAGCCGCACATCCCGGCAGGCGGAATATCTCCGATAACGCTGAAGGACGGCTCATGGTTCTCGTCTATCTTTATCCTGTCTATTGCGCCTGGGGCGGCCCTCATACCGGAATTTACGACGCCGCCTTCCAGCGCCGGGCCTGCCGCGCCCGCGCATGCGACGAGCCAGTCTCTGTTTCCGACGATTATCTCCGCGTTCGTCCCGACGTCCACCAGTATCGATATGCCGTCCCTCTCCGCCATCCCGGAGGCGAGTATCCCGGCCAGGACGTCTCCGCCGACATAGCTGCCGACGTTGGGGAGCACGACAACCGGCGCTTCCGGCATGATATTCAGGCCGAGATCCTTCGCCCTGAACATTCCGAAACGGTTGGCGGCTGGGACATACGGCGCGCGGCATATGTTATAAGGGTCAAGCCCAAGGAAGAGGTGCGCCATTGTAGTATTTCCGGATATGCAGGCGCAGGAAATGCCGCTCGCCGGAATACCCGCTTTATCTGCAAGCCTTCCGGCAATGTCGTTTATTGCTCCAACAGCCGCAAGCCTAAGTTCCTCAAGACCGCCTGGTTTAAGGCAGTGGTGTATGCGGGCGAGTATGTCCTCGCCGATGGCGGTCTGAGGGTTTGTCTCAGAAGCGCCGGCCAACGACTCTCCGGTATTTATATCAACCAGGCTGCATACGATATTCGTCGTGCCGAGGTCCACGGCAATGCCGGTAGACCGGCTTCGGAGAGTCGGCTGGACGGGCTCAACGTCTATGAGTTCAGGTTTGTCAGCCATGCATACGGTTGCTGTTACCTCGAAATCATTCTCCCGAAGCGTAGAAGAAATTTTTCGGATTACGGATACGGGAACGGACACGACATCGAGCCCCTCGCGCCGGAGACCCGCAAGGACGCGCTCAAGGTCGGGCGTCTTGTCATCGTCCGAGGCATGAGGAAGCTTCAGAAAATATTTTTTCACAAGAGGCGTCATCAGTCCGCTGCCGGTCTACCGGTCGAAGCCGGTCTACCGGTCTCCCACATTACTGCTCCCATGTCCCGCACGTCATATCCTCCAAGCGCAACAACCGCTTCGCGGAACTCGGAGTCCTCACGAATTATAGCAAGCAGCGCCTGCATCTTCGGGTCGTCGTAATATTCGCCGGGTATGGCTATGTCATATCTTTCCTGTGCGACCGGCAGGAAATCCAGGCCGAGCGCACGCGCCGCCGCGAGTATGCCAAGACCGGTGTCCGCCGCGCCGGAAAGCACCGCCGACGCAACGCCCATATGCGTGTATTCCTCGTGCGCGTAGCCTTTCACATCGGACTTATTTATGCACAGCCTCTTTAAGTGCAGGTCGGTAAGAAGCCTTGTCCCGGCGCCTGCCTGCCGGTTCACGAAAACCACGTCCGGACGCCGCAGGTCTTCAAACCCCTTTATGCCTTTCGGATTATCTTTCAACACCAGAAGCCCCTGCTCGCGGTATACGAGGTTCACAAGACAGACGCATCGGCCCGGCAGATATTTTTCCAGGCAGGAGATATTATATTCTCCCGTCTCCTCGTCAAGGAGGTGCGTCCCGGCCATGTGGGCCTCGTTTTTCTTAAGGGCAATTATTCCTCCAAGGCTCCCGGTATGCGCCGAGGAAAGCGACAGCTTAGGATTTCTTTTCTTCAGGAAGTTCCCGAGTATGTCAAGGGCGTTGTCGTGGCTCCCGATGCAGACGATTGTATTCTCTATCTCCTCCGGAGACCTCAGAAGTTCCGCCTCCACAATGCTTCCCGCCGCAAGCCCTTCCGACGCCGCCGGGATTCGCACAATGCCGTCCGCGCGCACAAGGGTCATCAATACCCCTGCGCCGCGGTGCATAGGCGTCGCCACGACATTATCCCCAACCTTGCCGAGCTTGACCCTGACAAACTCCTCCTGCCCAAGCGGCGAGGACAACTGGCGGGATAGCGTCGCGCCAATCGACCGGATTGCGGGAGGCTCCATCCCCTGCATGGCGTAAATTAGCGGTCGGGCAAAAAGCCTGAAGGCGAGAAACGCGGAGACCGGATAGCCCGGCACGCCGATTACCGGCTTCCCGTTTACGATTCCCAAAATCACCGGCTTTCCCGGCTTCGTGTTTATCCCGTGCAGGAATACCTCCCCAAGCTCGCTTATCGCCTGGTATGTATGGTCTTCCGAACCGGCGGAGGAACCGGCGTTCACGGCGACAATGTCGTGCTCGCGGGCTGCCACGGAAATCCGCTCCTTCATCGCATTTAAATCGTCCGGCGCTATATCGTATCGTTTCGCATCCGCGCCCCATTCTTCCGCCATGCCGGAGAGCATCCTGGAATTATACTCCAGGATATTTCCCTTCTCAAGCACAGTCCCCGGCTGGACAAGTTCGTCCCCGGTGGGTATAAGCCCCACCCTGGGCCTTCTACGGACGAGAAGCTCCGTAATCCCCCCGGCAATCAATGCAGCCGTATCCGTCGGGCGGAGCAGATGGTTCTCCGGCACAATCAGCTCGGTCGCAACAATGTCCTCCCCCACCACGCGCACATGCTGCCAGGGCGTCGCCGGCCGGATTATCTCGATGCAGACGTCCGCCTCGTTTATGTCCTCCACCATTATCACGGCGTCCATGCCTTCGGGGAGCGGATTGCCTGTGTTTACATATACGGCCTGCGCGCCGAGCTTAAGCTTTACAGGATTTCTGTCCGATGCGCCCACTGTATCGGCGAAACGCACCGCCGCGCCGTCCATCGCCGCGCAGTGATAGAAAGGCGACGAAAGCCTTGCCGCCACCGCCTGTGCCGTAACGCGCCCAAGGGAGTCGTCCACGCTGACCGTCTCTCCCGGAAGCGGCTTCCACGGCCCCGCCTCCGTAAGCTTTCGCCGCCAAAGGGCCAGCGCGTCGCCGAGCGGGGTCGTGGTTATGTAGATTTTTCTGTTAGACATTAATCAAACAGGCGCACTATTACCTTCTCCCCCTTCGCTATCCCCGGCCTGTCTGCGGGTATTACCGCCGTCCCGTGTGACTTTGCGAGGGTAAAGATAAGCCCTGACTTGCCCAGCACGGGATACGCCCAAAGTTCCCCTTCCTCAAGTTTTAGCATAACTCCGAGGTGGTCCTCGCGCCCCGGCACAGAGGAGTAGTTCCGGGACATCCTGGCCTCGACCACCCTGGCGCCCGGTATTCCCAGGGCTTCGAGCGGGTCGATTTCCCCGGAAATTTTCTTCAGCAGGGGCCGTAAAAACAACTCGAAACATACCGCCACGGCGACCGGATGGCCCGGCAGTCCGAAGACAGGCTTGCCGCTAACTATACCGATTATAACAGGTTTTCCGGGCTTTACGGATACCCCGTGTACGATGATTCCCGGTTCTATGTCGTTTATGACTTTCTCGGTTAAATCCCTTGTCCCAACGGAGCTTCCGCCTGTTATCGCGACTAATTCGCACTCTGAAATCGCGCTCCCCATGGCCTCCCGGATAGGGCCGAATTCGTCCCTGAATATGCCTTTTAATACCGGAACCCCGCCCGCCCGTCGCACCAGCCCGGCAAGGATATAGGAGTTTACGTCCCGCACCTGTCCGGGGCGCGGCGCTTTCTCCGCCGGGACTATCTCGTTGCCGGTATTTATTATGGCCACCTTCGGCCTTTTGAATACGGGCGCCCGCGTTATTCCTATCCCGGCCAGCGCGCCGAGATCCTGCGGCCTGAGCCTGTGCCCCCTCGTAAAAGCCGCCTCGCCGGCGCTTATGTCGTCGCCCGGCTGGATTACGTTCTCACCCGGCGCAACGGGCCGTACGACTTCCAATTCGCCGACATTCAAAATCTGGGTATGCTCCAGCATAACCACGGCGTCCGCCCCGTCAGGCAACATCCCGCCAGTCGGAATGGCAATAGCCTGGCCGCGCGAAAGCGGCCCTGAAGCCGCTTCTCCCATAACTATCTCGCCTGAAATTTTTAAATACGCGGGAAGCTGCTCGGAGGCACCGAACGTGTCGGAGGCAAAGACAGCATAGCCGTCCATTGAAGAGCGTGGAAATTCCGGGAGCGGCGTTTCGGATATTATATCTTCCGCGAGCACGCGCCCAAGCGCCTCATAGAGGGAAATTTCTTCTTTTTCCGGCTCTGGCGGGATATATGAAAAATTTAAAATGTTCCGGGCCGCCTCTACGGTAACCGCCTCGCCCCGGCCCAGCATGTCTTTCTGGCTCATAAGCGTTATTTCTAAGCAAAAAGGCAGGCGGCCTGTGTCATTCAAGCCCCTGCCTTAACGGATTAAAAAAATTTCCATGGGGTCTCGCCTGGCCCCTTTTCTCCGCCCGCCCCCTACTTGCCGTCTACAAGCTCCTTGAGCTCCTTGCCGGCCTTAAAGAACGGAACCTTTTTGGAAGGCACGGAAACGGGGGAGCCTGTCTTGGGGTTTCTGCCCTCGCGCTGCTTACGCGAGCGGATTTTGAAGCTGCCGAAACCTCTTATCTCGATTTTGTCGCCGATGGCAAGCGAGTCCTTGATGCTGTCGAAGATTGTATTGATTATTACCTCTGTCTGCTTCTTTGTAAGACCGTCGACCTTGTCAGAAACCTTCTCAACAAGCTCCGCCTTAGTCATAAACCATTACCCCCGTTATATGAAATTTCAGAGCGCTCTTGATGACCTTGAGGGAATAAATAACATATCCATAACCCGTTGTCAAGGTTAAAGATATTGTTTTTTTGTCATCTTATTTCCGGCGCGGCATAGAGATACATCATGCCCTGGAGGTTCTTCCCGATGAGGCCCTGGAAGAGAGTGCTTGCGTCCTGCCCCTTCAGAATGTCCCAGATGGACGTCTTTTTCTCTTCCGTTACCACCTTCGGCCTGCCCTTTATCCCGGCCATTTTACCCGCGACGCTTATGGCGTCCTGAAGGTCTCCAAGCCCGTCCACAAGGCCGAGCGCCTTCGCCTGCCTACCGGTGTAGACGCTGCCGTCAGCCAGCGCCCAGACGTCCGCCGTCTTCATCTTCCGTCCCTTGGCGACGGCCTCGACGAACTGCCCGTGCACGTCCCGGAGGACGTTTTTCAAGTATTCCTGCTCGCCGGGGGTCATCGTCCGCATGAAATCCCCGACGTCCTTGCGCTTGCCGGAGGCTATCGTCTGGTCTTTTATGCCTATCTTTTTAAGGAGTTGCTCAACCGACGCGAACTCCATTATGACCCCGATGCTGCCCGTGAGGGTGCCTGGGTTGGCCAGTATCCTGTCAGCTGCGGAGGCGATATAATACCCGCCGGAGGCTGCGACCGTGCCCATGGAGACGATGATTTTTTTGCCGGTTTTCGCGCGGACCTTGTTTATTTCCTCGTAGATTTCCTGGCTTGGGACGACAGCCCCGCCGGGGCTGTTAATCCGGAGGACGATGGCCTTCACGGAAGGTTCCCTGGAGTATTTTTTAAGCTGACGGATTACGCCCTGAGAGGAGAGAATGATACCGTCTATCTTTATGACCGCGACCTTGCCGGAAGCTGCAACCGACGCCTTTCCGAGAAAAAGGGAAGCGCCGGTCGAGATTGCTATTACAAGCGCGACAGCAATAATTATCCCGACTATCAGGAAAGCTACCGGTTTCCTGTTCATTCAAGCCTCCCAGACCAGCCCCCGACAAGCCCCCACGATAATCCACCGCCGCCAGGCTTCCCGGTGGTTCCCGCCCCCCGGGGGGGGGCAACCACCGGGGATTTTAAGCCTCGTCCTTGCCGCTGTCCTTTATACGTGCGCCGAGCGAGCTGTCGAACTTGTCCTGAGAGCTCCTGTAGCTATCCTGGTCTGACTTCTCGCCCTCTTTCTTGAAAGCCTTTATGGACAGGCCTATCTTGCGCTCGGCGGTATCCACCTTTATAATCTTGGCGGTTACCTCGTCGTCGAGCTTAAGCAGGTCTTCCACCTTGGCGTGCTGGTCCTTGTCTATCTCGGAGATGTGTATCAGGCCCTCGACTCCGCCTTCCAACTCGACAAATACGCCGAAGTCGGTGATCTTTATGACCTTGCACGTGACATTATCGCCGACCCTGTAGGAGCCGGGTATCTCGCGGTCCCAGGGGTCGGAGTCGAGTTGCTTCAAGCCAAGCGAGAGCCGCTCCTTTTCCTTGTCCACGGAAAGTACCACCGCCTCCACCTTCTGGCCCTTCTTGAGGACTTCGGACGGGTGCTTCAGGTGTTTTGTCCAGGATATGTCGGAGATGTGAATCAGGCCGTCGATTCCCTCGTCCAGACCGACGAACGCACCGAAATCCGTGAGGTTCCTGACCTTGCCCTCTATCTTAGACCCGACAGGATACTTATCCGCTATGACGTCCCATGGGTTAGGCTCAACCTGCTTCATGCCGAGCGAAATGCGCTTGTTGGCCTTGTCGATCGAAAGCACCACGGCGTCGATGATGTCGCCCATACCGACGACCTTGCTCGGATGGCGGACTTTCTGCGTCCAGGACATCTCGGAGACATGGACGAGACCTTCTATGCCCTGCTCAAGCTCGACGAACGCGCCGTAGTCGGTAAGGCTCACCACCTTGCCGCGCACCCTCGAGCCCACAGGATATTTGTTGTCGGCCAGCGCCCAGGGGTCGTTGGAAAGCTGTTTTAAGCCCAGGGAGACCTTCTCGTTCTCCCGGTCGTATTTCAGCACCATTACCTTAATCCTGTCGCCGACGACGAACATCTCGGATGGGTGGCTCACCCTTCCCCAGGACATGTCGGTGATGTGGAGCAGGCCGTCGATGCCGCCCAGGTCTATGAATGCGCCGTATTCCGTGATGTTCTTTACTATGCCGTCTATCACGACGCCTTCTTTAAGCGTCGAAAGCGTCTCGGACTTCTTCTTGTCGCGGACTTCCTCAAGGAGCGCCCTTCTGGAAAGGACGATATTTCCGCGACGCTGGTTAACCTTCAGCACCTTGAGCTCAAACGTCTGGCCGATGAGCGAGTCGAGGTTCCTTACGGGCCTGAGATCAACCTGTGAACCCGGCAGGAAGCCTTTTACACCGTTTATGTCAACCGTCATGCCGCCCTTTATGCGGGCGATGACCTTGCCGGTCACGGTCATATCCTTGTTGCACGCCTCTTCTATCTGCTCCCATATCTTTATCTTGTCGGCCTTCTCTTTTGAAAGGACGATATTGCCCTCTGAGTCCTCGCGCTCTTCGAGATATACCTCGATGTCGTCCCCGACCTTTATCCTCTTAAGTTCGTCGGCGTGTATCTCCTCGATGGGTATGATGCCCTCCGATTTGTACCCCACATCGACCACCACGCCGTCGGGCCTGACCTGTATGACCCGGCCCCTGACAACCGTCCCCTCTTCCACGCTCTTGAATGACTCGTCATAGAGGCGGGACATTTCGTCTTTATCCTGGCCTTCCGCCCCCTCCTCCTCGAAGCCTTCCTCCTCTTCGGCGGAATAATCCATTGCCAGTTTCTTTTCCTCTTTTGTCATTAGACTTAAGTACCTCCAGTTTTTTATTTTTCAGGCACGCGGCCTGAAACCCTGCAAGTTTTAAATCTTAACATATTTTCAGCCGGTTTTCCAGCATAATTATGCGCGATTATCCTCTTTAAGCTTTTTTATTTCCTCCATTATCGCATCCGCAATCATCTGGTAGCGCTCATGCCCCTTAATTCCGGCCATTGCATTGAAATCCATCGGCTTTCCGAAGGTCACGGATATTTTTGCCGACCTTAGGGCCTTATACTCCTTGCCAAGCGTCCGCCAGCTTCCCTTTATGTACACCGGCACTACCGGGACCTTCGCAATGGATACTATCATCCCAATCCCCGCCTTGCCGGGCAGAAGGTTTTCGTCCGGACTTCTAGTCCCCTCAGGAAAAAGGCAAACCGGCTCTCCTTTTTTAAGCCGGTTCATTATGTCCGTCAGAGTCGCCTTGTCCAGGCGGTCCCGGTTTATCGGGAACGCCTTCCACCTGTCGAGGATAAATTTTTTCCAGGGCCTGTCAAACAGAGTATCTCGCGCGACGAAGTTTACCCTGCGCCATAGCGCCGAGCCGACGAGCGGCGGGTCGAGGAAGCTCGCGTGGTTGCTGGCGAGGATAACAGGGCCGCCCGATGGCACGTTCCCGCGTCCTGCAATCCTGTATCCGAAGAAAATTTTAAACAGGACAAAGAAGATGGCATGCGCCGTGTCGTAGAGTATATGGGTTTTAATTCCCCGCAACTTCCAGCACCTTCGTCTTCATCAGGGTCACCACGTCTTTTATGCCCATACCGGAGCTGTCCACAACCACGGCGTCCCGGGCCTTTTTAAGCGGCGCAATATCCCTGTGGCTGTCGTCGTAGTCCCGCTTCGAGACTTCCTCTATGGTCTTCTGAAGGTCCGTTTCAATCCCCTTCTCCTTGAACTCCATCCAGCGCCGCCTGGCCCGCTCTTCGACATTCGCGTCAAGGTAAAATTTTACCCCGGCCTCCGGGAAAACCACCGTGCCGATGTCCCGCCCTTCCAACACCACGCCGCCGCCCTCGCCCAGACGCCTCTGAAGCTGAAGCAGCCTCTCACGGACGCAGGGCTGCGCCGAGACGGCGGACGCCGCCATGCCCATATCAGGCGTGCGGATGGTCTCGCTCACGTCTTCATTATCCAGGTATACTTTAAGCCCGACCACGTCCTGAACAAGCCGAACTTCCGTCCTTGCGCACAGCGCGCGGAGGGCATCGCCTTCCTTAAGCTCCAAGCCCTCCCTGACGGCCTTCAAGCCGATTGCACGGTACATTGCTCCGGTGTCGATATAGAGATAGCCGAGCTCCCTGGCGAGCAGCTTGCCCACGGTGCTCTTCCCGGCCCCGGACGGGCCGTCTATGGCGACAATTAGTTTTTTCATTTCAATGATTCCAGCAACTCCATAAACCCCGGAAACGATGTTCTTATATTTTCAGTATCATTAATTACCATATCGCCGCCATGAGCGATTAGTCCCGCGACGGCCATGGACATCGCGACACGGTGGTCTCCGTGGCTGTCCACTTCCGCAGCATGGAAAGGCGTCCCTCCGTGAATTATCATCCCGTCCGGCGTCTCAACCACCTTCACGCCTATCTTGGAGAGTTCACCGGCCATGGCGGAGATTCTGTCCGATTCCTTTACCCGAAGCTCTGCGGCGTCTTTTATGACGGTTGTCCCGTTGGCGGCTGCCGCCGCGATGCAGATAATGGGGAACTCGTCGATGGCGCGCAGGAATAATTCGCCGTCTACCCCTATTCCGCGAAGCTTTGAGTGCTCGACCGTAATGTCCGCTATCGGTTCCGGGCCGTCCTCACGTACGTTATCAACGGTTATGCGTGCGTTCATCATTCGCAAAATATCGATTATGCCCGTCCTGGTGGGGTTGATACCTACGTCTTTTATAGTAACTTTTGAGCCGGGCACGATCGCCGCCGCGACCATCGGAAAAGCCGCAGAAGAGATGTCCCCCGGCACCGTAAAATCGCGCGCAACAAGCCTCTGGCCGCCGGTAATTGAAACGGAAAGCCGCTCCACATTAACCTCGGCTCCCATATACCGTAACATCCGTTCCGTATGGTCGCGCGACTTCATCGGCTCCGTAACCGTCGTCGTCCCTTCCGCATAAAGCCCCGCAAGCAAAACGGCGGACTTCACCTGCGCGCTGGCAATCGGAGAGGAATAATCTATACCCTTCAGCCGCCCGCAGGGTTTAATTTGAAGCGGCGGATAGTTTTTTTCCCCCTCTCCGAAGATAATCGCGCCCATCTGCGAGAGCGGCTTCACAATGCGCGTCATCGGGCGCTTTTTGAGATACCGGTCTCCGGAAAGCGTAATGGGAAAATCCTGCGCACAGAGGAGTCCCGCAAGGAGTCTGATGCTCGTCCCGGAGTTGCCGAGGTCGAGGGCGCCTACAGGCGCCTTGAGCCCATGCAGGCCGACACCGTGTATGACAAGCTCGGAGCCGCCGAGGCCATCTATCTCGACTCCCAGCGCGGCGAAGGCCTTTGCGGTATTTACGCTGTCTTCGCCTGTAAGGAAGCCGGAAACCCTGCTTGTCCCTTCGGCGATTGCGCCAAGCATCACAGCCCTGTGCGAGATGGATTTATCACCCGGCACGCGCACGGAACCGCGCAACGGGCCGGAAATGTTTATTTTCAATTTTTCCATATTACTTTATCCTCTGCCTTACAGCCCTTGCCTTCTCGAACTCGGAAAGCAGGGCCTCGCCGTCTCCTGACTCCATGAGACTGCGTAGCCGCTCCAGGGATTTTATATACACCCC
>JAJYGS010000080.1 GCA_021785055.1 Nitrospirota bacterium
AGCCGTCCCAGTCGCCTTCGGCAAGACCGTCCTCGATTGATATTATAGGATATTTTTTTACCCACGTCTCGTAAAATTTTATCATCTGGTCGGAGGATTTTTTCGTCTTGTCCGACTTCCTGAAGACGTACGCGCCTTTCTCATAGAACTCGCTGGCGGCGGCGTCTATGGCGAGCATTACGTCCTTGCCGGGCTTATAGCCCGCCTTCTCTATTCCGGCGATTACCATCTCTACGGCCTCTTCGTTCGACTTGAGGTTCGGCGCGAAACCGCCTTCGTCGCCAACGGAGGTATTGTAGCCCTTCGCCTTCAGGACGCTTTTAAGGGCGTGGAAGACCTCCGAACCCATGCGCACGGCCTCGGTTATGCTCTTCGCCCCGACAGGCAGAACCATAAATTCCTGGATGTCCACGTTATTGTCCGCATGAGCGCCGCCGTTTAGGATGTTCATCATCGGCACGGGCATCTCTTTTGCGTTTACTCCGCCGATGTAGCGGTATAGCGGCATCCCCGCCTCTTCCGCGGAGGCCTTGGCGACGGCGAGCGAGACGCCGAGGATTGCATTCGCGCCGAGCTTTGCCTTGTTTTCCGTGCCGTCCATTTCGATCATCATCCTGTCGATAAACGCCTGCTCGGAAGACTCAAGGCCCGTAAGCTGCGGGCCTATCTCCTCGTTGACGTTATCGACGGCCTTCCGGACGCCCTTCCCGCCGTAGCGTTTTTTGTCCCCGTCCCGGAGCTCCAGCGCCTCCCGCCTGCCCGTGGACGCACCCGACGGAACGCATGCGCGGCCCATCGCACCCGTCTCGAGGATTACCTCCACTTCTATTGTCGGGTTGCCCCGCGAATCGAGTATCTCTCTTGCGAAAACGTCCGCTATCTCGCCCATTATATTCTCCTATTTCGTTATAAACTTCTCTCCCTCTTTCGACAGCGCCTCAAGGTCGTCGGCGCAGTTCGCCTCCACGTAAAGCCGCACCACCGGCTCGGTGCCGGAGAGCCGCATGAGCAGCCAGGAGCCGTCGTCCAGGACAAACTTGTGCCCGTCTATCGTGACGCTTTTGACTACCTTGTGTCCCGCGAAACTCTCGGGCGAAAGCGCAAGCTTCTCCTTAAACCTCTCCTTTAGCGCGTCCGTAAGATTGATATTCACCCGCCTGGTAAGAACCTTGCCCGTCTTCTCGAAGAGCTTTCCAAGCTGCTTCCTTAGCGATATTCCTTCCCTGCATACCATCTCAAGCGCCAGCAGGCACGCGAGTATCCCGTCTTTCTCAGGCACGTGTCCCTTGATCGACATACCCGCGCTCTCTTCGCCGCCGATTGCTATTTTCCCCTCCGAGATAAGCTCGCCTATGAACTTGAAGCCGACCGGGGTCTCATAAACTTCGCGCCCATGGAGCTTCGCCACGCGGTCTATGAGGTGTGTAGTGGCCACGCTCCTTGCGGCCCCGCCCTGCCATCCGCGAACGCGGCAAAGGTAATCGAACGCAAGCGAGATAAGCTCGTTCGGCGTGATAAACTCGCCTTCCTCGTCTACGATTCCGAAACGGTCCGCGTCCCCGTCAGTGGCGAGCCCCAACTTATAATCTCCACCTACGACAATCCTTGTAAGCTCTTCCAGGTATTCCTCCGCAGGCTCCGGGCGGTGTCCGCCGAAGTACGGGTCGCGGCGGTCGTGCAGGACGGTAACGTCAAGCCCGACGCCTTTGAGGAGCTTGTCGAGATAGCCTCGCGCCGTGCCGTATATCGGGTCCACGGCGATCCTCGGCATCTTCTGCTGAATGACGGCGAAATCGATTGTCTTCCTGAGCTGTTCGAGGTATGGCCTGGAGATGGAGATTTCTTCTACGAGGCCGTTATTTTTCGCCTCATCGAAAGAAATCTCCTTCACCACGGGCTTGGCCATGAGGGCGTTCGCCCGGTTTTCTATCTCCTTGGTCGTCTCGGGAAGCGCAGGCCCGCCCCAGTCAGGCGAGAACTTTATCCCGCTGTATTCCGGGGGGTTATGGGAAGCCGTGATGTTTATGCCGCCGGAGGTCTTGCGCCTGAGTATCTCGAAGGATACTGCGGGGGTGGGGCAATCGCGGTCTGAGAAGAAGCATTTTATGCCGTTTGCCGCAAGCACCTGCGCGGCCCTCCTGGCGAAGTATTCGGACTGGAACCTGGTGTCGTAACCGACTACCATCCCGGAGCTGGCTGTGCCCTTGCTATTTATATAATCCGCGATGGCCTGCGTTACTATCCGGACGTTCTCGACCGTGAAGCCTTCCGCAATGATGTCCCGCCAGCCTGAAGTGCCGAACTTGATGGTGGTCATTTATTCCTCGTGAGCGTGAGAATCCTGTGGAGCGGCTATAACATCATAAATGTCTACCATAAATCGGGGGTTAAGGCAACTCATTTCCCCGCTGGCGGCACGTGTATCGCCATGCCGTGGACGTCCTCCATGGCCTCCATTACGGACTCGGCTAAGGTCGGGTGCGAGTGTATCGTCTCCGCCACCTGTTTGGCCGTCGCGCCCATGGCCATGGCAATCGCGGCCTCGTGGATATAGTCCGTGGAGTGCGCGCCCATTATGTGCACGCCCAGGACCTTGTCGGTACTGGCGTCCGCGATAACCTTTACCATGCCGGAAAGCTCGTTCATCGCCTGGGCCTTGCCGAGGCCGCGAAGCTGGAACTTCCCCGTTTTGATGGCTATCCCCTTCGCCTGGGCCTCGTGCTCCCTTAAGCCTACGGAGCCTATCTCCGGCAGCGTGAATATCCCCGCCGGGACGACCCTGTAGTCCATCTTCCGGACGTTCCCGTGCATGATATTTTCTACCGCGCAGAGTCCCTCGGCGGACGCCACGTGAGCGAGCATTATCCCGCCGACGACGTCTCCAATTGCGTATATTCCCGGCACTTCCGTCTCCATGTATTCGTTTACGAGCACCTCGCCGCGCTTGCCGAGCTTCACACCCGCCTCCTCAAGGCCGATGCCGCGGGAATTGAGCGACCGGCCAATAGAGACAAGCACCTGGTCGGAGACCACTTCCGCGCCGCCCTCCATGCTGGATGTAACGGTTCCGTCGGCGTTCACGACGACCTTCTCAATCTTTGCGCCGGTTATCAGCTTGATCTTCTTTTTCTTGAGCTCCCGCGCCATAAGCTCGGAGATGTCCGGATCCTCGGTCGAGAGGCAGCGAGGCAGAAGCTCGACCATCGTTACCTCTTCCGCGCCCATGACCTTGAATATGCACGCGAACTCGCAGCCGATAACACCCGCGCCGACGATGAGTATGCGCCTTGGGACTTTCGAGAAGCATATCGCGTCGTCGCTGGAGATTATATGCTCGTGGTCGAACTTGAACGTCGGTATCTCTGCGGGAGAGGAGCCTGTGGCGATGATTATATTGTCCGCCTCGACGGTCTTCGTCCCGGAGCCGTCCTTCAGCGTCACCTGGATAGTCTTTTTGTCCACAAGCCTTCCGCGGCCTTCAATAAGCTCGATTCCGTGGGCCTTGAACAGGCCCTTTATGCCCTTCACGAGCGTCTGAACGACCTTTCCCTGGCGTTCCATTATCTTCGGAATATTGAGCTTCGCCCCGCCCTCGACTTCTATGCCGAAGCTTGCGGCCTCTTTGATTTTTTCGTAAACCTCCGCCGTTGCTACCAGTGTTTTTGTCGGTATGCAGCCGCGGTTTAAGCACGTCCCGCCGACCTCGACGTCCTCGATTACCGTAACCTTCGCCCCAAGCTGTGCCGCCCGGATAGCCGCCACGTATCCGCCCGGCCCTGCCCCCAATATGGCAATCTTTTTCCCAGACATGTCTCTCTCCCTCGTATAAAAAAGAAAAGGGAGCTTTTCCGCTCCCTTTTGGTTGCTGACAAAGTCTCTTCTACTTGTTCTCTTCGACGAACTTGCCGTATTCCTCCGCGTCCATGAGGGAGCCTATCTCCTTGGCGTTGTCCATTTCTACTACAACTATCCAGCCCTTGCCGTAAGGGTCTTCGTTTATGGTCTCCGGCGTGTCTTCAAGCTCGGTATTTACCTTGACAATCGTGCCGGATACCGGGCTTATGACGGAAGACGTGGCCTTGGTGGACTCTATCTCGCCTATCTCGCCGTCAGCATCCACAGACGAATCTATGTCCGGGAGATCGACATAGACGATGTCCCCCAGCGACTCCTGGGCATAATCCGTAATCCCGACGGTAGCCCTGTTTCCGTCTACTTTTACCCACGAATGCTCCTTGTGGTATTTCAGGTCTTCCGGGTTCATTCTCTCACCTCCGCAAAGTGCAGTGATATAGCCATTAGGGATTAGTATAAAGTCCGTAAATAATATCTATGGGGTTTTTTAAAGTCAAGCCAAAAATCCCTGGGACAGAAGTATGTCGCCCCATTTTTTTACAAGCTCCGAATCTTTCCCGATTCCCTTGACGAACGGCAGGGAGTAAACGGGCTTTATCCCGGAGTAATCCTTAACGGCCTCCGGATTGGTAAGCGACGCCGTATTCTCTTTGTTTTCGCGGCCCTGATTGAGGATTATAGCAGAAATTTTTATTCTCCGCGCCCTTGCGGCGGCCACGGTCAAGAGAGCGTGGTTTATGGTCCCAAGACCCGCGCGGGCGACGATAATCAACGGCAGTCCAAGCTCCGAAGCCAGGTCGAGATATAGCTTCCTGCCGGAAAACGGCACCATAAGTCCGCCTGCGCCCTCGACTATGACAATGTCGCTCTCCGCCCGGATATGCTCGAAATTTCTTTTGATAACCTTAATGTCTATCTTCACGCCCGCCCGCCTTGCCGCAACCGCCGGCGCGAGGGCCTCCGAAAACCTGTACGGGCAGATTATATCGAGCGGAACATCGGAGGCGGAGGCTTTTTTGAGAAATATCGCGTCGGAGGGGGTCAGATTTAACCCGATGCCCTTGGCGGGCGGATTAAATTTCCCGGCTCCCTCGCGACCGTCTGAATACCTTCGCGCTTCGGTATCGGTCATCGCCCGGCAGCCGGTCTCCGCAGGTTTCATCACGCCGACCCTAAGCCCGCGCGCTCTCATCGCGGCGGCAATCGCTCCCGCGACTATCGTCTTTCCGACGCCGGTATCCGTGCCGGTGATAAAGAAATTCGTCATTCCCCCAGATACGCCTTCCTGACCTTTTCGTTCTCCAGTAGCTCTTTCGCCGGGCCTTCGAGGGTTATCCTACCGGTTTCCAGAACATAGGCGCGGTCGGCAAGGTTCAGGGCGGCCCTGGCGTTCTGCTCGACCAGGAGCACGGTAACGCCACGGCGGTTGATGTCCTTTATGATCTTGAAAATCTTCGTTACGACAATCGGCGCAAGGCCGAGCGACGGCTCGTCCAGAAGCAGTAGCTTAGGGCTGGACATCAGCGCGCGGCCAATCGCAAGCATCTGCTGTTCTCCGCCGGAGAGTGTCCCGCCATGCTGGGAGCGCCGTTCATTAAGCACCGGAAAAAGCTCATAAACTTCCCGGAGATTCCTCTCCGCGAGCGCCTTGTCCCTGATTGTGAACGCGCCCATCTCCAGGTTCTCTTTTACCGTGAGGCGGGAGAAAATCCTGCGCCCTTCCGGGACCTGGGAGAGGCCAAGTTTGACAATCTCGTGCGGGGGCAGGCCGTCTATCCGTTTGCCGTCATACGTGATGCCGCCTCCGCCGGTCTTGTTCACGCCTGAGATGGCCATAAGCGTGGTGGATTTTCCAGCGCCGTTCGCGCCGAGCAGCGATACGACCTCGCCTTTCCTGACCGAGAGCGATATGCCCTTCAGGGCTTCTATCGGCCCGTAGAACGCACGCACGCATTCGAGGTTAAGCATCCGCGGCCTCTTTGCCGAGATATGCCTCGATAACCTTCGGGTCTCTCTGAATCTCCGACGGAGCGCCCTCGGCAATCTTCACACCGTGATCC
Source organism: Nitrospirota bacterium (assembly GCA_021785055.1). Classification (GTDB taxonomy): domain Bacteria; phylum Nitrospirota; class JACRHJ01; order JACRHJ01; family JACRHJ01; genus JAKAHE01. Next base: position 5,916 of record JAJYGS010000080.1, read on the forward strand.
AGCACCGCCACCTTGTCCGATATGCCCATCACGACCTTCATGTCGTGCTCTATCAGGAGTATTGCGATTCCCATGTCGCGGATGCGTCCGATGAGTTTAATCAGTTCCGCGCTCTCCTGCGGGTTCATGCCCGCCGCAGGCTCGTCGAGGAGCAGAAGCTTCGGCCCGGCAGCGAGGGCGCGCGCGATTTCAAGCCGCCTCTGGTATCCGTAAGGGAGGTTCCGCGCCCACTCGTCCTTTGCATCGAGAAGACCGACGAACTGGAGGATGTTCATTGCGTTCTCGGCCATCTCCCGTTCCTCCTCGCGCACGGCAGGCATCCTTAGAACCGCGCCGATAATGCCTGATTTCGTCCGGCAGTGCTGACCTACAAGGACGTTTTCCATCGCGGTCATCTCCGCAAACAGCCGGATGTTCTGGAACGTGCGGGCCATGCCGAGTGCGGTAATCCTGTGCGGCGGCAGACCGGTTATGTCCTTCGTCCCGAACATGACATGGCCTGAAGTCGGAGCGGCTACACCTGTAACGCAGTTAAATAACGTGGTCTTGCCCGCGCCGTTCGGGCCGATGAGCCCGACTATCTCCTTATGCCCTATGCAGAGGTGTATGTCTTCGAGGGCGCGCAGACCCCCGAAGGTCTTGGTAAGGCTGGAAGTGGATAACAGGCAGTCGTTCATAAAGGAAACTATTCCCTTACGGGGGGATTTACGAGGAACTCGTCATGGCTCTCAGGCGCGTCTTTTATTATCACCCGGCGGCCCTGCACGGAAAGCCTGCCCTCGGCGAAAAGCCTTACCGCCTCAGGATATATGCGGTGTTCCTGTTTAAGTATCCTCGCCGCGAGGGAGTCTTCCGTATCGTCCTGGAATACCGGTACGACCGCCTGGATGATTATCGGGCCGGTGTCCATGCCCGCGTCTACAAAATGGACGGTGCACCCGGAAAATTTCGCTCTATATTCGATAGCCTTCCTCTGGACGTGCAGGCCGGGGAACGACGGCAGGAGCGCTGGGTGTATGTTAATGATTTTATTACGGAATTCATCGACAATAACGGGCGTGACAAGCTTCATGTAGCCCGCGAGCAGGACAAGGCCGACGTCATATTTTTTCAGGGTTTCTACGATTTTCCTGTCGTATTCCGCGCGGTCCTTATATTGCTTCGGGTCTATAAACTCGGTAGCTGTAAGGTTTTTTCGCGCTCTTTCAAGGGCGTAGGCGTCACTTACGTCGGATATGCAGACGGCTATTTTCGCATTGATTTTCCCGGCATTTACGGCGTCGATAATGGCCTGAAAATTGGACCCGCGCCCGCTTGCCAGGACGCCTATTTTAAGCCCCTCAGCCACTGTATTCCACCCCTTTTCCGCCCGCGATTATCTCGCCCAGGACATATGCCTTCTCGCCAAGCGCCGCCGCTTTCTTTGCAACGGATTCCGCCTCCTGTGCGCCTACGACAACTATCATCCCTATCCCCATATTGAAATCCCGGAACATCTCGGCGTCGTCCACGCGGCCCTTTTCCCGGATGAATTTAAATACCGGCATGACATCCCAACTGCCTTTGCGAATGCGCGCGCGGCAGCCTTCCGGTAACACCCTCGGCAGATTTTCCGTAATCCCTCCGCCCGTGATATGGGATAACCCTTTCACGTTATGGCTGTTTATCAACGTCAGCGCGTTCTTTACGTATATCCTTGTCGGGGTGAGGAGTTCGTCCGCGACTGTCTTTCCAAGCTCCGGGACGTACGAATCCACCTTCAGTCCCGCCGCCTCGAAGAATACCTTCCGCGCGAGCGAATAGCCGTTGGAGTGCAGGCCGGATGACGCAAGGCCGACGAGAATATCGCCCGGCTTTATTTTGCTCCCGTCGATAATCTTCGATTTATCGACCACACCCACGGCGAACCCGGCCAGGTCGTATTCCCCCTCGGCATAAAAACCCGGCATCTCCGCCGTCTCCCCGCCGATTAGCGCGCACCCGGCCTGCCTGCACCCTTCAGCAATCCCGGAGACGACCTTCGCGTGCCTTTCCGGTTCCAGTTTTCCGCAAGCGAAATAGTCGAGAAAAAATAGCGGCTCCGCGCCCGTGACGAGGATGTCGTTTACGGACATGGCGACCAAGTCTATGCCCACGGTGTCGTGCCTGTCGGCCATGAAGGCAATCTTGAGCTTCGTGCCGACGCCGTCCGTTCCGGAAACCAGTACCGGCTCTTTATACCCGCCCTTCAGCCCGAACAGACCGCCGAACCCCCCGATGTCCGTGAGCACTTCCGGACGGAACGTGGACTTCACGAACGGCTTTATCAGCTCCACGAATTTATTTCCGGAGTCTATGTCAACGCCCGCGGATTTATATGTAAGCTTGTCGTCCATTATTTTCCCCGGTTTGTCATTCTGAGCAACGCGAAGAATCCGCCCTTAAGATTATAGATAAAAATATTTTAAGTGCAAGGACGTATTTTAAATGTCCCCGGCTCGGCGTCGCCGGACGTGATTTTTATCTCTTTGCCAGTGGACCTGGATAGCTCCCTGACGTTGGCGGCCCTGATGCCTTTATAGATTGACAACTCGCGCGGATTTACAATAATCTCGACCGCTTCGCCTTCAAGATTTTCCAGCGCCCTGAGCATATTATCCAACGCAATTTTCGACCTCACGAGGTGCCCGAACGAAGGATGATACGGCCCGGCGAGGAGGGATTTCTCCAGATCCTCGCCGGGCTGAAGCCCCAGGCGAATAACCCTTATGCCCGCCGCCTCGAATATCTCCACGCCCTGTGCGCATAGCTCCACCGCCTCGAAAAGCGAAAGCGGCGCGTATTCCCCACGACGCCACATATCCGCAAGCGCGGAGCCTTCGACGACCAGCACCGGATATATCCGCACGAAGTCCGGAGACATCTTGACGGTCTCATGCACGGTATGCAGGAATTTATCCCTGTCGTCTCCCGGCAGGCCGGCCATGAGCTGGATGCCCAGTTCCATCCCCGCGTCCTTAACAGCCTTCGCGGCCCGCACGGCATCGGCGCCCGTGTGCCCGCGCCCAGATTTTTCGAGCACTGAGTCGTCCAGGGACTGCACTCCGAGTTCGACCGTCTTTACATTATGTTCTTTAAGGAACCGCGCCAGTTCGGCGTCTATTTCATCCGGCCTCGTCGAAAGCCTTATGCCGTAGGCAAATCCCCCGGAGATAAAACCCGATGCGACGGATAAATATTTCTTCTGCTCCGGCTGCGGCATTGCGGTGAACGTCCCGCCGTAAAACGCGATGACGGCTTCCGGCCTTTCGCGGGAAAGTGCGTCGGAGAGATATTCAGAAACTTCTTCCGGGGCGGGCGCGGCTGATACGCCTGAGATATTTCTCTGGTTGCAGAACGCGCAGAGGTGCGGGCAACCCTTGTGCGGGATGAAGACGGGGACTATAAGATTTTTGTGGAACGACATGAGATAATGGTTGGCGGTTAAATAAAAACGTCATACCCGCGAAAGCGGGTATCGAATTTAAATCAAACCCTGGATTCCAGATTAAATCATTCGGGAATGACGATCCACCGGCCTTTACCGGTCAGAAGCCGGGCCACCAGCCAGCGCTTCCAGAGCCACTTGGGCCGCGTGCTGCTCGGCCTCTTTTTTGCTCCTGCCGCTGCCCTTGCCCAGGACACGACCGCCGGCCTCTATCTCCACATCGAAGACCTTCTGGTGGTCCGGCCCGGACTCGTTCACGACAGTATATCTCGGCAGCTCTCCGAATCTGCTCTGGCAGGCCTCCTGGAGTTCCGTCTTGTAATCGAATACCAGGCCGCCGGAGACCATTGCCTTTATGTCTTTTTCAAAGTTGTTGCGGATAAAACGGTATGCCTCGTCCAGGCCGGAATCGAGATAAATGGCGGCGATAATCGCTTCCATGGCGTTGGCCAGCAGGGATGGCTTTTCGCGCCCACCGGTAAGCTCCTCTCCTTTTCCCAGAAAAAGATAACCGCCGATTCCAAGCCTCAGAGCTACCTTGGAGAGGCTCGACTCGCTCACCACCACCGCGCGGAGCTTGGAGAGCTCTCCTTCCGGGGAGTTCGGGCAAAGATTCATTATAAAATCGCTGATTATGAAATCGAGAACGGTATCGCCTAAGAACTCCAGGCGCTCGTTATGGCCTGACATGCCAAGCCGGTTCTCGTTGGCAAATGATTTGTGCGTGAGGGCCTGCATGAGGAGGGAGGGCTGGCCGAAATTATACTCCAGCCTCTTTTCGAGCTCATGGACATTCTCGGAATGCATAATGTCTTAGCTCAACCGGTGAACTTCCGGAACAGCAGACAGCCGTTAGTGCCGCCGAACCCGAACGAATTGGAAAGCGCGGCATTTACGCCGGCCTCGCGCGCCTCGTTGGGGACGTAGTCGAGGTCGCATTCCGGGTCGGGGGTTTCAAGGTTTATTGTGGGCGGAATCCTTCCTTCCATGATGGTCTTGACGGCGACGATCGCCTCGACGCCGCCGGCCGCGCCCAATAGATGGCCGGTCATGGACTTTGTCGAGCTTACCGGGATTTTATACGCGCGCTCTCCCATCGACGATTTGATTGCCATAGTCTCGAACTCGTCGTTGAACTTCGTAGAGGTGCCGTGAGCGTTGATATAGCTTATATCTTCCGGGCCCAAACCCGCATCCTTCATCGCCATTTTTATGCAGCGGGCCGCGCCCTCGCCGTTGGGGGCCGGGGCGGTCAGGTGATAGGCGTCGCCTGAGAGACCGTATCCCGCAAGCTCGGCCAGTATGTCGGCCCCGCGGGCCTTTGCGTGCTCCAGTTCTTCGAGGACCATCACGCCCGCGCCCTCGCCCATGACAAAACCGTCCCTCTGGGCGTCGAATGGCCTGCTTGCGCGCTCCGGCTCGTCGTTCCTCGTGGAGAGGGCCTTCATGGCGTTGAACCCGCCTATGCCCATCGGCGTAATGCAGGCCTCTGTGCCGCCCGCTATCATGACGTCGGCGTCTCCGCGCTGGATGACCTTGAATGCGTCGCCTATATTGTGCGTCCCGGTGGCGCAGGCGGTGACCACGGCGGAGTTCGGCCCCTTTGCGCCCAGGATTATGGATATTTGTCCGGAGGCGAGGTTGACGATGAGCATCGGGATGAAGAACGGCGTAATCTTCCTTGGGCCTTTCTCAAGCACGATTGCATGGTATTTCTCGATGGCTATAAGGCCGCCCATCCCGGAGCCGACCATGACGCCGACACGCTCGGCGTTGGCATCTGTAATCTTCAGCCCGGATTGCTCCATGGCCATCCTCGAAGCCGCGATCGACAGATGAATAAATCTGTCCATCTTCTTTATTTCTTTGGCCTCGATGTAGAGCGCCGGGTCGAAACCCTTCACCTCGCCCGCGATTTTCGTGGCGAATTCTGCGGGGTCGAACTGAGTTATAGGGCCGACGCCGCTTTCCCCTTCCAGCATCCTGCCCCAGGTCTTGTCAACCCCAATGCCGAGCGGAGTTACCGCCCCCATGCCCGTTACAACTATACGTCTCTTCACAAAAATTCTCCGCCTACGGATTTCCGGTATCTACGCCTTGCTTGCGATATAGTCCACGGCGTTCTGCACCGTTGCAATCTTCTCCGCCTCTTCTTCCGGTATCTCGATTCCGAATTCTTCTTCAAATGCCATTATAAGCTCGACGGTATCGAGGGAATCGGCGCCGAGGTCGTCTATAAAGGATGCCTGCGGAGTAACCTCGCCTTCCTCGACTCCAAGCTGCTCGGCTATTATCTTCTTGACTTTCTCATCAACTGACATTATCTCACCTCCATATTGATTGGCAATTTTAAATACTACAGGTACAACAAATTTTTTAACCGCGCCAGTTGTGTCTTTGTCGTCCCGACCGTAGCGGAGGGACCTACCGTTGATTTTAAATTCAACTGCGGATTCCTCGACTGCGCTCGGAATGACAGGTAAAATACCGGGCGCCATAAATTACGCCCCTACATTACATATACATCCCACCGTTTACGTGGATGACCTGGCCCGTGATATACGCCGCCGCGTCTGACGCCAGGAACTTAACCGCCGCCGCAATGTCCTCCGGCACCCCAAGCCGCCCGAGCGGCACCTG
>JAJYGS010000124.1 GCA_021785055.1 Nitrospirota bacterium
TAAAGAGGTAAAAATGCCGGAAGCTAAATTAAAAGTCGTCCTGCTGGAGCATACTCCGAACCCGGAGAACGTCGTGGCGATGGCCGCGAAGCTCTGCTACAGTCCGTCCGACGTCGAGGGCCTGAGGGGCAAGATACTGGCGAAGGACCAGAAGGCGTTCGTGGAGAAGCTGGTGTCCGTCGGCCACATGTCGCCCATCGAGCATGTCTCCTTCACGTTCGGGATTGAAGGCATCTCCCGCGCGTGCTCTCATCAGCTCGTGCGGCACAGGGTGGCATCATATTCCCAGCAGTCCCAGAGATACGTCCGGGAGACGGAGTTCGATTACGTCATTCCGCCGACAATTAAGAAAAACAAGAATCTTACGGCAACATTCCGTGTATATATGAAGCAGGCTCAAGATGCATATGATGCAATGATAACGGGCCTGGGGGAAAAGGGAATCACGGGCGAAAACGCGTCGCAGGACGCCAGGTTTTTGCTCCCGAACGCGGCGGAGACAAAGATTGTCGTTACGATGAACGCCAGGGAGCTGCTGCATTTTTTCCGCGTGCGCTGCTGCAACCGCGCGCAGTGGGAGATACGCGAGATGGCGACGGAGATGCTCCGCGAGGCAAAGAAAGTATCACCGATATTGTTTAACGGCGCAGGCCCGGGATGCGTAAATGGGAAATGCCCTGAAGGCGAGATGACCTGCGGAAAAACGGCGACAGTGCGAAAGAAATTCAAGGAATTATAATGCCTGCATTTACGATAGCCGTCGCCGGGAAGGGCGGCACGGGGAAGACGACACTGACAGGTCTGATTATCCGGTATTTGATAGAGAGACGGAAAGGCCCGATTCTTGCCGTCGATGCGGACGCCAACTCGAACCTGAACGAGGTGCTTGGCGTCGAGTGCGGCGAGACCATCGGCCACGTGCGCGAGGAGGCCGCCGACACTGCGGATTCCCGCCCGCACGGCATGTCGCTGTATGAATACCTCGATATGCGCGTCCAGCAGGCGATGATCGAGTCGAAGGGATTCGACCTCCTCGTGATGGGCCGCCCGGAAGGGCCCGGCTGCTACTGCGCGGCAAACAACGCCATCCAGAAATATACGGACCACCTGATGGACAGCTACCCGTATATCGTTACGGACAACGAGGCGGGCCTGGAGCACCTCTCGCGCAGGACGTCGCAGGATACCGACCTCCTGCTGATTATCTCGGACCCTTCCGCGCGCGGGATACTTACAGCCGGGCGGGTGAACGGGATTGTGGACGAGCTGGGGCTTAAGGTGGGCAGGCGCGCGCTTATAGTAAACCGGGTAAACGGAAACGGCCTTCCGGAAGAGCTTAAGGAAGCTGTCGCGAAACAGGGGCTTTTCCTGGCCGGAACGGTGCCCGCGGACGAGATGGTAACCAGTTACGACATGCAGGGAAAGCCGCTTGTAAAATTGCCGGAGGAGTCCAGGGCGGTTAGCGCGCTGTATAAGATTCTCGACGGACTGGAAATACCGTGAAAAAAGTTTCGATCATAGGCGCGGGCGTAGTCGGGCAGGCGGTCGGCAGAATCCTGCGGGAGAGGGGATACGAAATTGGCGGCGTCGTATCGCGGAGCATTGCAAAGGCCGAAGCTGCCGCAGCGTTCATAGGCGCGGGCGAGCCGGGGACCGACCCGGTAAAAGGCGCGTCCGGCGCGGACTGGGTCTTCATAACCACCCCGGACAAGGCGATAAGGGAGACCTGCGAGAGGATAGCGCAGGGCGGCGGTTTTAGTAAAGGTTCTTTGATAATACACATGAGCGGCGCGCTCGGCTCAAACGTCCTTGAATCGGCAAGAAAGGCGGGCGCGCGGGCGCTCTCGATACACCCGATACAGAGTCTCGCGTCTTCCGAGCAGGCGGTAAGGAACCTGCCGGGTTCGTATTTCAGCATCGAGGGCGACGCCGAGGCAATACCCGACGGCAGGGAGATTGTCGAGGCCCTTGGCGGCCTGCTGGTGATGATCCCGGGCGAGAAGAAGGCCCTCTACCACGCCGGGGCGGCGGTCGCCTCCAATTATCTCGTGGCGGTGCTGGATTTCGCCGTGATGATTTACGAGGCCCTTGGGATGAGGCGGGACGAGGCGGTAAAGGCCATCATGCCGCTCGTCCGCGGCACGGTGAACAACGTCGAGCGCGTCGGCGTGCCGGACGCCCTGACGGGGCCGATTGCGAGGGGCGACGTGGAGACGGTTGCGGGACACATCGAGGCGCTTGAGAAATATCTGCCGGAGATGCTGACTCTGTACAAGGCGCTGGGCAGGCATACCGTGAGCGTCGGTCTTGCGAAGGGGTCGCTCTCAGGAGAAGACGGGGAAAAATTACAGAAGATCCTGAAATAGGCATGGTGATTCCGAAAAGGGTTTCGGATTTGATATAAAGACAAGGGTGAAGAATTTATCGAAAGGAGACAGGGAGGGATATGCTGATTATCGGAGAGAGGATTAACGTTATAACCAAGGCACAGCGTCAGGCGATGCAGGACAGGGACAAAGGCCCGATCCAGGATATGGCGATTAACCAGGTGAAAAGCGGCGCCGGGATGCTCGACATAAACATTGGTCCTGCGGAAGACAAGGGCGACGAGCTCATGGACTGGATTGTGAAGACGGTACAGGAGGTGGCGCACGTGCCCCTCTGCCTGGACACGACAAATCCCGTGGCGATGGAAGCGGGTCTGAAGGCCCACGACAATACCTGGGGCCGCGCCATGATAAACTCCGCCTCCGGCGAGGAGGAGAGGCTGAACATGATGATGCCGCTTGCCGGGAAATACAACTCGCTCATCATCGGCCTTACGCTTAACAAGCAGGGCATACCCGCCCTGGCGGAAGACCGCTGCGCCATTGCCGCCGAGATTATGGGCAAGGCCGTGGAGTGCGGCGTCCCGATGGAAGACATATATCTCGACCCGCTCATCATGCCCGTGCCGTTCTCGCAGGAGAAGAGCCTTGAGTCCATCCGCGCGATAAGGATGTTCAAGGAATTAAACGACCCGGCGATGAAGACGGTCGTCGGCCTTTCCAATATATCCAACGGCGCGCCGAAGACTCTCCGCCCGCTTCTGAACCGCGTATACACCGCGCTTCTCATGTACGAGGGGCTGGACTCCGCGATTATCGACCCGCTCGAGAGAGAGATGGTAGAGGTAATAAAGACCGTGGACATCCTGATGGGCAAGACTCTTTACGCTCACTCGTATCTGGAAATGTAAAGGAGGAAATACATGGCTTTCGTCGTTCCAAAGGAAACGTATAACGGCAAGGTCTGCGAGGTAGAAATCGGGACCGGGCCAAGGGCGGTCAAAATTGGCGGGGAGAATACGCTGCCCTTCCTGGCCTTCGAGGGCTCCGTGCCCAACAAGCCGGCTATCGCATACGAAATACAGGACGTGCCGCCGGATGACTGGCCGCAGACATTGCAGGACGTATACAAGGACGTAAGCGCAGACCCCGTGAAGTGGGCGAAGTATTGCCAGGACGAGCTTGGCGCGCAGATGATAGCCCTCAGGCTTATCGGCACGCACCCGGACAGGCAGAACCGTTCCGCCGAAGACGCCGCCAAAACCGTGAAGGACGTGCTTGCGGCCATCAACGTGCCGCTCATAATCCTTGGAAGCAACAACGCCGAGAAGGACGCGCAGGTCTTAAAAAGCGCGTGCGACGCGGCTTCCGGCAGGAACTGCCTCGTCGGGAAGGCGCAGGAGGCGAATTACAAGACCGTGGTCGCGTCCGCGATGGCCTCCGGACACAAGCTCATAGCCATGAGCGACCTGGACGTTAACCTTGCAAAACAGCTTAACATACTCATCACACAGATGGGCTTCGACAAGGATAAAATCGTAACAGACCCGATGTCCTCCGCGCTTGGCTACGGCATAGAATATACCTACTCCGTCATGGAGAGGATACGCTCCGCCGCGCTCTTCCAGAACGACCAGACGATGGCCCCGCCGATGGTGAACGACGTGGGCATGTACGTGTGGAAGGTGAAGGAAACCATGGCGCCGGAGGCAGACCAGCCCTCGTGGGGGCCGGTCGCCGACAGGGGCATAGGCTGGGAGGCCACGACGGCTATGGGTTTTCTTATGGCCGGCTCCGACCTGCTCATCATGCGTCACCCGAAGGCTGTGGATACCGTGGTCAAAATGATAGACGGACTCGTATAATATACCAGGGAAAGGAGACAGTATAAAATGGCTCTGTCCGGCGTAGAGATTTTCAAGCACCTGCCGAAGACCAACTGCAAGAAATGCGGCCATCCCACCTGCCTCGCGTTTGCGATGAAACTCGCGGCGAAGCAGGCCACGCTCGATGCCTGTCCGGACGCCTCGGAAGAGGCGAAGGCGTTCCTCGGCGCGGCGTCCGAGCCGCCGATTAAAGGAATCACCATCGGCGCGGGAGACAAGGCGCTCAAGGTCGGCGAGGAGACGGTGCTCTTCAGGCATGAGAAAAAATTCGTAAACCCCTGCGGGTTCGCCCTCGCTATTAAAGATACAGACTCCGATATAGAGGCAAAAGCAAAATCGGTTTCGGACTCCGAGATAGAGCGCGTGGGCCAGAAGCTTCGGGTCGAGCTCATAGCCGTGGAAAACGCATCCGGCGACCCGGCGACATTCGCCGCCGCCGTTGCTAAAGCGGTTGCCGCCGCGCCGTCCGCGGGCATCATACTGGAGACAGAGAACCCGGCTGCGGTCGAAGCCGCCCTCACCCACGTTTCCAGCAAAAAGCCGCTTATATGCGGCGCGAACGCCGATAACGTCGAGGCGATGGTCAACCTGGCGAAATATGCCGGCTGCTCGCTTGTGGTGAGGGCCGACGGCATCGACGCCGTCGCCCAGCTTACCGAAAAGGTCGTCGGTATGGGTTTCAAGGACATAGTCCTGGACACCAGCGCAAGGAAGCCCAAGGACATGGTGGAGCAGTATACCCAGATCCGCCGGGCCGCGCTGAAGAAGGGGGTCAAGGCGCTCGGTTTCCCGATAATATCCTTTGCGGTGAACGAAGACCCGTTCGTCGAGCAGGCGCTGGCATCCGTGGCAGTCGCAAAATACGCCTCCGTCGTCGTGCTCTCGGACATCTCACAGTGGAAGACGCTGGGGCTTATCGCGCTTCGTCAGAACCTCTATACCGACCCGCAGGTCCCGATGCAGGTCAGCCAGAACATATACAAGGTGGGCGACGCGAAAGAAGACGCTCCGCTCCTTGTTACGACGAACTTCTCGCTGACATACTTCATCGTCCTGGGCGAGGTCGAGAACTCGAAAGTGCCGTCCTGGCTCGCCGTGATGGAGACGGAAGGGCTGTCCGTCTTGACAGCGTGGGCTGCCGGCAAGTTCACGGCGGCGAAGATTGCGCAGTATATACAGGAGTCCGGCATAGAGGGGAAAATATCCCACAAGGAGCTTATAATACCCGGCTACGTGGCGGTCCTTTCGGGCGCGCTCGAAGACAAGCTGCCGGGCTGGAAAATAACCGTAGGGCCGAGAGAGGCAAACGCACTCCCGGCATTTCTCAAGAACAAAACGGCTGCCGCTTGAGGCGGGGCAGGAGGTTTTATTTATGTCGAGACACATTGCAGCAGCAGCCATACGCGGCTCACACAAGATAGCCGCCGAGGCGGCGGAGGCGCTGAACATGGCCATAGCGGCGAAGGGAGACGACTACAGGTTCGAGTTCCCGGACACCGCGTTTTATCTCCCGCACATCTTCGGCATGACCGGGATGAAGGTGGAGACCCTTGGCCAGATGAAGGACGCGCTGGACTATGCCAAAGGGATGCTCTCCGCCGAACCGGCGCAGGAGGAATACCTGCCGTATCTGGGCGAGACCCTCGACGCCGGCCAGGCGACGCTCTTCGCGGAAGAGATACTGCTTGCGAGCCGCTACGTCCTGGGGCTTGAGCCTGTGGTCGAAAAGATAGACGGCAGCGACTTCACGTACAACGGCTTTATCTCGGACACGATACTGAGAGACCTGGGCATACAGCTCGTCGACGGCTCGATGCCTGGCTTCGCCGTCATAATCGGCAAGGCGCCGACGGACGAGATAGCCGTGGAGATATGCCGCGATCTGCAACAGAGAAATATTCTGACATTTCTCTGCGGCAACGTCGACGGCGACAGCGTCACGAAGCAGCTCCTGAGGAAAGGCGTCGATCTCGGCTGGGACGCAAGGCTCGTGGCTCTCGGCCCGGAGACGTACCATGCGCTTTATGCGGGCGACTGGGCGTGCAGGGGCGCGCTCACCTTCGGCGGCAAGAAGGGCGGCGACGCGCTTTCGGTGCTCAAATACAACAAAGACCGCATCTTCGCGTTCGCAATGGTATTGGGGCCGATGAACGACCTGATATGGTCCACCGGCGCGGGCGCAATCACATACGGCTTCCCGGCGATATGCGACACGGAAGTCCCGGAGATTCGCCCGACAGGCGTATGCACCTACGAACACGTCGTCAGCCAGACGGACCACAAGAAGCTCGTGGATACCTGCATCGAGACCAGGGGCCTCAAGATAACCATCACTAAAGTCCCCGTCCCGGTCGCATACGGCCCGGCGTTCGAGGGCGAGCGCATCAGGAAGGAAGACACGGTCTTCGAGTTCGGCGGACAGAAGACGACGTCGTTCGAGTGGGTTACGACAAAGGAATTGTCGGAAATCGAAGACGGCAGGATAGAGGTTATCGCCTCGGCGGAGACGCTGGCGAAAATAGAATCCGCCGCGCCGGGCAATACCGTCCGGCTCCCGATGGGGCTGGTGATAGACGTCGCAGGAAGGAAGATGAACCCGGACTTCGAGCCGGTCATAGAGAGAAAACTCCACGACTACGTCAACTGTGCGCAGGGCGTCTGGCACATGGGTCAGAGGGACGTGAACTGGATGAGGATTTCCCAGCAGGCGTTCGGCGACGGTTTCCGCATCAAGCACCTCGGAGACATCGTCTACGTCATGGTAAAAAACAAGTTCCCCGCCATCGTGGACAAGGTGCAGGTAAAACTTTACCTTGACGACGACAAGGTCAAGGAGATGCAGGAGCAGGCGAGGGCGGTATACAAGGCAAGGAACGAGAGGGTGGCAAGCCTGACCGACGAGACCGTCGACACCTTCTACTCCTGCCTGCTCTGCCAGTCCTTCGCGCCGAACCACGTCTGCGTCATCTCCCCGGAGCGCCTGGGCCTCTGCGGCGCGTACAACTGGCTCGACGCCAGGGCCGCCTACGAGATAGACCCGACAGGCCCGAACCAGCCTGTGGCGAAGGGCGAATGCACGGACCCCGTCAAGGGACGCTGGAAGGGCGTGGACGGGTATGTCTTCCAGACCTCGCACCAGACGCTGGAAGGATTCTCGGCATACTCCATCATGGACGCTCCGATGACCTCGTGCGGCTGTTTCGAGTGCATAGTTGCGCTTGTGCCGGAGGCCAACGGGTTTATGATAGTGAACCGCGGATACACCGGCATGACGCCGATAGGCATGAAGTTCTCGACGCTCGCGGGCACTGTCGGCGGCGGCGTGCAGGCCCCCGGCTTCGGCGGCATAGGCAAGTACTTCATCACGTCGCGGAAATTTCTGAGTGCCGACGGCGGACTCAAGAGGGTGGTCTGGATGCCGAAGTCGCTCAAGGAAGCCCTCAGGGAAGACCTTATCAGGCGTTCCGAGGAGGAAGGCGTCCCCGGCTTTATCGACATGATATGCGACGAGACGATAGCCGAGGACAGCGAGAAGATGCTGGAGTTCTTAAGCGAGAAGGGCCACCCGGCGCTTACGATGGAATCAATTCTGTAGGAGGTAATACGATGAGCGAAGAAAAAAAGGAAAAAAGGAAGGCGTCGAGCATCGACCCGTGCGCGGTCGACCTTCTCAAATACGCCGAGGAATGCAGCATCCAGACAGCTTTTTCGAGGTCGGACAGCCTGAAGCCGTGCCCCATAGGCGCCGAGGGCGCATGCTGCAAGATATGCGCGATGGGCCCGTGCCGCCTGAAGAGCAAGGACGGCGAAGACGCTCTCAAGGGCGTGTGCGGCGCAAGCCTCGCCACGGTTACGGCCAGGAACATTGCGCGCATGGTCGCCGGAGGCACGGCGGCACACTCCGACCACGCGAGGGATGTAGCCAATACGCTTCTCGCGGCGGCGGAGGAGCACACGAAAGACTACCAGATAAAAGACGTGGAAAAGCTCCTGGCGGTCGCGAGTAATTTCGGCATCGATACCTCCGGCAAGACGAAGAACGAGGTCGCGAAGGAAGTTGCGGAGTTCGTGCTCAAGGACTTCGGCCAGCAGAAGGGCGAGGTGTCGTTCATCCGAACCGCCACGAAGAAGCGCCAGGATCTCTGGCGCGAGCATAAGCTCGTCCCCAGGGGCGTGGACCGCGAGGTCTGCGAGCTGATGCACAGGACGACGATGGGCGTGGACACCGACCCTGAGGACATACTCGATGCGGCGCTTCGGACATCTCTTGCCGACGGCTGGAGCGGTTCGCGCATAGGCACGGACTTCTCGGACATCCTCTTCGGCACGCCGAAACCCATCAAGAGCGAGGACAGCCTCGGCGCGTTCCAGAAGAAGCATGTCAATATCGTCGTGCACGGCCACGAGCCGACGCTCTCCGAGATGATCGTCGTCGCCTCAGAGATGCCGGAGCTGATAGACTACGCAAAGTCCAAAGGCGCGGAAGGGATAAACCTTGTCGGCATGTGCTGCACGTCGAACGAGATACTCCTAAGGCACGGCATAAAGTCCGCAGGAGGGTTCCTGAACCAGGAACTGGGCATACTCACCGGGGCCGTCGAGGCGATGGTGGTGGACGTGCAGTGCATCATGCCCGCCATCGCCGACGTGGTGAAAGGCTTCCATACGAAGCTCGTAACGACCTCGCCGAAGGGCAGGATTCCGGGGGCCGAGCATATCGAGTTCGACGAGCTTCACGCGCTCGACGTCGCAAAGAAGATTGTCCGGCTCGCCTGCGACAACTTCCCCAACAGAAAGGACACCCGCATACCGGATTACGGCAAGACCATGATAGCCGGCTTCTCGCACGAGTATATCAAGTACATGCAGGGCGGGCGTTTCAGGGGGTCGTTCAGGCCGCTTAACGACGCCATCATCTCCGGGCGCATACGGGGTCTGGCGGGCATAGTCGGCTGCAACAACCCGCGCGTGGACCAGGACAGCCTGCACGACTACCTTGTGCGTGAGCTTATCGCGAACGACGTGCTTGTCGTGCAGACGGGCTGCGGCGCGCACGCCTCCGCGAAGTCCGGGCTGCTCAGGCCGGAGACGATGGAACTTGCCGGGCCGGGCCTCCGCGAGGTCTGCGAGGCGATAGGCATCCCGCCTGTGCTTCACATGGGTTCATGCGTGGATAACTCCCGCATCCTGACCGTACTCACTGCCGTCGCACAGGAAGGCGGCCTCGGCGACGACATCTCCGACATACCGGTCGTCGGCATCGCGCCGGAGTGGATGAGCGAGAAGGCCCTGGCGATTGCGTTCTACGCCGTCGCATCCGGCCTGTACGTAATCTTCGGGGTTGAGTCCCCGATTGCGGCCTCGCCCACCGTCCAGAAAATCATGAGCGAGGGCTGGGAGAAGAAGGTCGGCGGGAAGCTCGAATTCATCCCCGGCAAAGAGGAGATGCTCGCGGCTACCCTTGCGCATATCGACAAGAAGCGCGAGGCCCTGAAGCTTCGGAAATACGAGAAGGGCAAGTTCGGCGTGGAAAAGGTGCTCATGTCCATGGCAGACCGCCGCAAGCTCGAGGAAGCGGCCCATGCCCACAAGGGCGTAGGCGGGGTGTAAATATACGTTTAATCGAAAGGGGGCATATTAAATGGCAAAGAAGAAGGTGGGCAGCGACATCGAAATAGCCCAGGCAGCGAAGATGCTGCCTGTAAGTAAGATAGCCGAGAGGCTGGGGCTTAAGGAAGACGAGCTCGAATATTACGGGAAATACAAGGCCAAGGTAGACTTATCCGTCCTTGGCAGGCTTAAAAGCAAGAAGAGCGGCAAGTTAATCGACGTGACGGCCATCACGCCGACCCCGCTAGGCGAGGGCAAGACCACTACCTCCGTCGGCCTGGCGATGGGCATGAACATGATAGGCAAAAATACGCTCCTGAATATCCGTCAGCCGAGCCTCGGACCCGTCTTCGGAATCAAGGGCGGCGCGGCGGGCGGCGGCTACGCGCAGGTCGTCCCGATGGAGGACTTCAACCTGCACTTCACGGGCGACATCCACGCCATAGGCGCGGCGCACAACCTCCTCTCTGCCTTCATCGAGAACCACCTCTACCACGGCAACAAGCTTAACATCGACCCGCACTCCATTACCTGGAGGCGCGTCATGGACATCTCCGACAGGAGTCTCCGCGAGATAATCGTCGGCCTTGGCGGGAAGCTGAACGGCTATCCGCGAGAGTCAGGCTTCGACATAACCGTCGCCTCCGAGGTCATGGCGATAATGGCCCTGACGACAAGCCTTACGGATTTAAGGAAGAGGCTCTCCCGCATCGTCATAGGCACCACGAGGGACGGCAAGGCCGTCACAGCCGAAGACTTAAAGTGCGCGGGCGCTATGGCCGTGCTCCTGAAAGACGCCATAAAGCCGACGCTCGTGCAGACGCTTGAGAACACGCCCGCGTTCGTCCACTGCGGGCCTTTTGCGAACATCGCGCACGGGAACAGCTCCATAATCGCCGACCAGATAGGCGTGAAGCTCGCGGACTACGTCGTCACGGAGTCCGGGTTCGGCGCGGACATGGGCGCGGAGAAGTTCATGGACATCAAGTGCCGCTACTCCGGCATCACCCCGTCCTGCGTAGTCATAGTCGCCACCATCCGGGCGCTGAAGATGCACGGCGGCACGGCCAGAGTCGTCGCCGGCAAGCCGCTCCCGAAGGAGCTGGTGAGCGAGAACTTAGGCTGGCTGCGCGAAGGGTGCAAAAACCTGGCGAAGCAGATAGAGAACATGAAGAATTTCGGTGTGCCGGTCGTCGTGGCCGTGAACGCCTTCGCCACGGACACGAAAAAGGAGATAGACCTCTGCCGCAAGCTCGCAGTCGAGGCGGGGGCGGAAGACGCCGTCGTAAGCACGCACTGGGCGGACGGGGGCAAAGGTTCCGTAGCGCTTGCCGAGGCCGTTGTCGAGGCATGCGACAGGCCGAGCAAGTTCAAGTTCCTCTATCCGCTTGAGGCCTCCATAAAGGAGAAGATTGAGACTATCGCAAAGAAGATTTACAATGCGAAGGACGTCTCCTATGCCCCGGCGGCGGAGAAGAAGATAAAGCTCTATACCGAGCTTGGCTTCGACAAGCTCCCGATATGCATGGCGAAGACGCATCTCTCCATCTCTCACGACCCGGCCATGAAGAACGTCCCGTCGGGCTACACATTTCCCGTGCGGGACATCCGTGCCTCAGTGGGCGCGGGATTCCTCTATCCGCTCTGCGGCGACATGAGGACGATGCCCGGTCTTCCCTCTTCCCCGGCGGGAGAGAGAGTCGATCTGGACAAGGACGGCAAAATACTGGGACTGTTCTAAAGCAGGCAGCAGTCCTTTTTAGAAGGGGGGGCGAAATCGCCTCCCCTTTTTTAATTTGCAATGTTTACGGTTTTTGTTAGAATAGAATAACTAATTTTCGATAAAGATAGAGCGTTATTGCTCAATTATTGTGCGCGAAAATGAAAAGCAAGACAAGAACAAGACCCGTAAATTAAATTTATCGTTAATAGATTAATTGATAATGGATTGATTACAGCCATACTTGATAAGGATAATAATCAATCAAACAAAAATAATTCCAGATATGGCAGGCAAATTGCAATAACAAGTGCAGTAACCCTTTGGAGTTAGAAGAGAGAAGGATAATGCAGGTTGAACTTAGGCTTCTGGCCTCCATGCGGTTGCGGCTGCCTGAGAAGGACAGGGCCATGGGCGCCTC
>JAJYGS010000125.1 GCA_021785055.1 Nitrospirota bacterium
GCTCCCCGGGAAGTCCGAAGTCCTGCCCAAGGACGTTGACACCAAAACCCGCCTGACCCGCGAGATAGACATCAATATCCCCATAGTATCCGCCGCGATGGACACCGTTACCGAGGCGAGGCTCGCCATAGCCATCGCGCAGGAAGGCGGGATAGGCATAATCCACAAGGCCATGCCTATCGAGAAGCAGGCGATGGAGGTGGACAAGGTAAAGCGCTCGGAGTCCGGGATGATAGTGGACCCGATAACCATCGGCCCGGACAACAAGATACACGAGGCCCTCGACCACATGAGGCGGTACCGCATCTCCGGCGTGCCGGTCACTAAAAAAGGCAAGCTCCTGGGCATCCTGACAAACCGGGACCTCCGGTTCGAGACCAGGATGAACGTGAAGGTCTCGGAGGTGATGACGAAGAAGAACCTCGTTACCGCTCCCGTGGGGACGACGCTTGAAGACGCCATAAAGCTCCTGCACGAACACAGGATAGAGAAGCTCCTGGTAATCGACGACAGCTATAACCTCAAGGGGCTTATAACCATAAAGGACATAGAGAAGCGCATAAAGTATCCGAACGCATGCAAGGACAGCCTTGGGAGGCTCCGGGTAGGTGCGGCGGTCGGCGTCGGGCACGACGGCATGGACAGGGCGCAGGCGCTTGTGAAGGCCGGGGCGGATGTCCTGGCCGTGGATACCGCACACGGACATTCGCGCGGCGTCATGGACACCGTAAAGAAAATAAAGAAGAAATTCCCCGGCATACAGCTTATCGCCGGAAATATCGCCACGGGCGAGGCGGCGAAAGACCTGATAGAAGCCGGGGCGGACGGAATAAAAATCGGCATCGGCCCAGGCTCGATATGCACGACGAGGATCGTCGCGGGCGCGGGCGTCCCGCAGATAACCGCCGTGGCGGACTGCTCGAAGGTCGCGGACAAATACGGAATACCGGTAATCGCCGACGGAGGCATCAAGTTTTCAGGCGACATAACCAAGGCCATCGCCGCCGGGGCCTCTGCGGTGATGATAGGCGGGCTTTTCGCGGGCACGGAGGAATCTCCCGGCGAGACGATAATCTACCAGGGCAGAAGCTACAAGGTATACCGCGGCATGGGTTCCATCGGCGCGATGGAGTCCGGGAGCAAGGACAGGTATTTCCAGGAGCACGAGAGCCTGTCGTCGAAGCTTGTCCCGGAAGGTATCGAGGGCAGGGTGCCGTACAAGGGCACGCTTGCGGACTACGTCTTCCAGCTCGTCGGGGGGCTGCGCGCCGGCATGGGATATACCGGCTGCACGACCATCCCGGAGCTTCGGGCGAAGGCGAAGTTCGTAAAGATCTCAGGCGCGGGTCTCAAGGAGTCGCACGTGCACGACGTCGTAATAACGAAGGAAGCGCCGAACTACAGGATGGAGTAAGAAGCCTGCAAAGGGGGGCTTCTGTAAAATATGTCTTTAGAGAGAATCCAAAAGATATTGTCCGGCGCCGGCATCTGCTCCCGCAGGGAGGCCGAAGAGCTTATCCTTGAAGGGAAGGTGCGCGTCAACGGGCGCGTCGTGAGCGAACTCGGCCAGAAGGCGGACCCGGATGAAGACGTTATAAAGGTAGGAAACCGCGTGGTTGGCCGGGAATCCGAAAAGAAAATCTACCTGCTCTTGAACAAGCCGAAGGGCTATGTCACCACCACAAAAGACCCGCAGGGCCGGAAGACGGTCATGGACCTCATGGGCAAGAACCGCCGCTCGACCGGCGGCGTGCGCGTCTATCCCGTGGGCAGGCTGGACTACGATTCCGAAGGGATGCTGCTCCTCACGAACGACGGCGATTTCGCCAATGCAGTCATGCACCCGTCGAAAGAGGTGCAGAAGACTTATGAAGTCAAGGTGAAGGGCGTGATGGACGACGAGACGCTCAGGCGGCTGGCGGCCGGGGTTCGGCTCTCGGACGGCATGACGGCGCCTGCAAAGGTGGTCAAACGGAAGCTTACGGAGTCTAACTCCTGGATAGAGATTACCATACACGAGGGCAGGAACCGTCAGGTGCGGCGCATGTGCGAGGCCCTAGGCCACCCGGTGCAGAAGCTGAAGCGCACGAAGATAGGCCCGGTGGGCATGGGCGCACTGCCCGCGGGGGGATACCGGGAGCTTACGCCGTCCGAGGTGAAGGCGCTGCTTAGGGCGGCGGGGAAAGAAGAAAAAGGCGTACGCATTAAGACGGCATGATTTTGTCGTCCCGATCGAAGCGGAGGGCCCCGCATTTGAGTTTCATTCAACTTTGGATTCCTCGGCTGCGCTCGGAATGACATCCTACACTGGAGATATAATTTGAACCTGAAGCGGACTCACGACTGCGGGAGCTTAAGGGCATCGGACGCGGGGAAGGAAGTCGTCCTCGCGGGATGGGTGGAGACCCGGCGCGACCACGGCGGGCTTATATTCATAGACCTAAGAGACCGCGCGGGCATTACTCAGATCGCCTTCAGCGCGGATACCGACGAGGCCGCCCTTTCCATTGCCGACAAGGTCAGGTCGGAATATGTCATAGCCGCGCGCGGCAAGGTTTTCCTGCGGCCCGAAGGGACGGCGAATCCGGATCTCCCGACGGGGGATATTGAAGTATACATAAATCAAATAGAGATATTGAATACGTCTAAAACTCCCCCGTTCCCCCTGACGGACGACACGGACGCATCCGAGGCGCTCCGGCTCAAGTACCGCTATCTCGACCTCCGCAGAAGGCCGCTTCTGAAGTCCCTCATGGCGCGGCACAGGATATGCTCGGTCGTAAGGAATTTTTTAGATAAAGAGGCGTTTATAGAAGTCGAGACGCCGATGCTGACCAAGAGCACGCCGGAAGGCGCGCGGGACTACCTCGTCCCGTCAAGGGTGAATACCGGGAAGTTCTATGCCCTGCCGCAGTCGCCGCAGCTGTTCAAGCAGATACTGATGGTCTCCGGCTTCGAGAGGTATTACCAGATTGTGAAGTGTTTCCGGGACGAAGACCTGAGAGCCGACCGCCAGCCGGAGTTTACGCAGATAGACATGGAGATGTCGTTCATAAACGAAGAGGATATATATTCGCTCATCGAACGCATGATGAAGGACATATTCCGCGAGATAAAAGGAATCGATTTATCGATACCGTTCCCGCGTATTGGCTACGCCGAGGCGATGGAGAGATACGGCTCGGACAAGCCGGATACGCGATTCGGGCTGGAGCTTAAGAATTTATCCGAGGTCGTGAAGACGACGCAGTTCCAGGTAATGAAAGGCGCGCTGGCATCCGGCGGCGTCGTCAAGGGGATGAACGCCAAGGGCCTTGCCTCTATGTCGAGGAAGGAGATAGAGGATTTAACCAATCTCTCCATATCCTTCGGGGCGAAGGGGCTGGCATGGATGAAAGTAACCGTTTCAGGGATAGAGTCTCCGATAAAGAAGTTCTTCGACGAGGCGGCGCTTTCGGATATATCAAAAGCTCTTGATGCAAAAGAAGGCGACCTGCTGGTATTTGTCGCGGACAAAAAGAAAGTCGTGGACGACGTCCTGGGCAGGCTCCGGCTGGAAATTGCGAAGCGGCTCGGCCTGATAGACGACACGAAGTTCAATTTCCTCTGGGTTACGGACTTCCCGCAGTTCGAGTGGAACTCCGACGAAAAACGCTGGGAGGCCATGCACCATCCGTTTACCGCGCCAAAATCCGAAGACGTGGCGCTTTTGCTCAGCGACCCGGAAAAGGTAAAGGCACGGGCGTACGACATTGTATTAAACGGCAGCGAGGTGGGCGGCGGAAGCATCCGCATACACCGCTCCGGCGTGCAGGCCGAGATGTTCAAGGCGCTTGGGATAGACGAGACGCGGGCGCGTGAGCGTTTCGGGTTCCTGCTGGAAGCGCTGGAATACGGCGCACCGCCGCACGGGGGAATCGCCTTCGGACTAGACAGGCTGGCCATGATACTTACCGGCGCGGAGTCCATCCGCGACGTAATCGCTTTCCCGAAGACGCAGAAGGCGACGGATCTGATGACTGACGCGCCGTCGGATGTTGACAAGGCGCAGCTAAGGGAGTTGCATATAAAGCTGGATGTGGTGACGTAGCGAGCGGGGGCGGCATATGCGGTTTATTTACGCGTATACCTTGTAATTCAGCTCCGGGAAGATGTTGTCCCTATTCTCCAGGTCTTCGAGGAATTTCCTGTCTATCTTCTTTTCCGTAATCATACCGTAGAGGGCGTTGAAGCTGTTCACGTGGTCTTTCGTGCGCTTCACGGCGTACTGCACCATCGTGCCGGTCTTCATTATGAACGCCCAGTCCGAGCTCTGCGCGAGCAGAAGCTCTCTTGCAGCCTGGTTCAGCGCGCGCAGCGTCAGGCCGTCCGATGGATTGCCGGGGTTATTGTTCCTGGCAAGCTCGGTCATCCTCTGCGCCGCCTTGTGCAGGTGCCGGTATACCCAGTCGTTGGAACCCTCCAGCCATACCTCTGCATAGCCCTTGTATCCCCACGACGATAGCGACGGCGTGGCCTTCTGGTTCTTCGGATTTTCGTCAAGGTATTCCATCGGCGTGATGGGCCTTACCGTGTCCTGGTCGAAGTGCAGTTTCCTGAAGAGGAAGTCCAACCATTCCGGTCCCTCGAACCACCAGTGCCCGAAAAGTTCGGCGTCGTAGGGGGATACGATTATCGGTTTTCTGTCCATGATTGAGAAGAGGTATTCCGCCTGCTTCTCGCGGTTGAACATGAAGTTCCCGGCGTGCTCCGCGGCCTTGCCGAGCGCCCGCGCCCGGACATACGGTTCCTTGTGGTCGGTCGGGCCGGTAATCTGGTAATACTTTACGCCGAGGTTCGTCCGCGTGCCGTCGCCGTGGAGGTAGGGGCGGATGTAGTCGTAGTCGAGGTCGAAGCCGATGTCTCTGTAGAAATCGCGGTAGCAGTAGTCTCCGGGATAGCCTTCCTGTGCGCTCCAGACCTGCTTGGAGGATTCGAGGTCTCGCCCGAACGCGGCGACGCCGTTGGGGCAGTATATCGGGGCGAAGACGCCGTATTTGGGCCTTGGAGAGCCATAGAGCACCCCGTGGCTGTCCGTAAAGAAGAACTTTATGCCGTACTGCTTAAGAACCTCTTCCAGGCCGGGATAGTACCCGCATTCGGGAAGCCAGATGCCCCTTGGCGGGCGGCCAAAGTGTTTTTCGTAGTTCTGTGCGGCTATCGCAATCTGGGCGCGCACCGCGTTCGGGTTCAGTTCCATCAGGGGCAGGAAACCGTGCGTGGCGGCGCAGGTGATTATCTCGAGCTTTCCCATGTCCTGGAATTTCTTGAACGCGGACACCAGGTTCCTGCCGTATTTCGTCTCGAAGACGTATTTGCAGTTGTTGAACCGCTCCCGGTACATGCGGGCGAGCTCGTGGAACTGCGGCTGCCAGCGCGTGCGCTCGACCTCGCTCTCGGAGAGCTGGATAAGCCGCGTTATGTGGCGGAGGTAGCGCTCCTGGAGGAAAGGGTCCGTGAGCATTGCGATGAGCGTGGGCGTGAGGCTCATCGTGATGCGGAAGTCCACATTGTCGGCGGCGAGGGAATCGAAGACGTTTACAAGGGGGATGTAGGTCTCGCTGATGGCCTCGAAAAGCCAGTCTTCCTCAAGGAAATCCTCGTATTCCGGGTGTCTTACGAATGGAAGATGCGCGTGCAGCACTATAGATAGATAACCCTTTTCCAAACCCGACACCTCTTAGCGTACCCTTGTTGACCTGCTTACTTCCGGTGTTATGCATCTTGTCTCGACCTCGTCCGCAGACGTCGCGGAACATTCTATAATCTGCTTTCCGTCCGGAAGGGCGAATCGGAGCGTAAAGGTGCCGTCGGGACGGAGCGTCACGGGACGCCCCTGAATGCTCACCTTTGCGTCGGGTTCGGTCGCGCCGTAGACTATCAGCTCGGTGTTGAGCACGAACCAGAATGCGCGCTGCTTCTTTTTGACGGGCGACATGAGCGCAAGCGAGCCCATGCCGGGCGATGCGATGCCGAAGGGCAGTTTCCCACCGCCGGCAAGCCGGACATCCGCCGAAGAGGCGCCGGTCAGGGTGCTTAGCCCCCCGGAGAGCGCGAAAATCCTCTCGAAATCGCTGTCCGGGACCATCCATTCCTCGTCCAGGACGTCGGAGACGGAGTCCCTCGGCGTCCGGACGGCGTTAGAGCGGGCAAGGGTTACAAACCGTCCGTCCTGCGTCTTGAGCCCCAGGTCTACGATAAACGACCTTCCGGGCATACCGGTATTTACATACCAGTTACCGACCCTGTCGTAAATGCCTATGTCGTAATGGCCATGGTCGTTTGCGCCGTCGAAACGGACGTCCGTTACGTCGTATACCCTGAGGGCCAGGTATGCGTCATCTCCGGCCCTGCCGAGGTTTCCGCGCTCGATTTCGAGCTTTTTCTGCGAGACCTCCCAGTAGGAATACGTCCAGTGCGGGTCCCGGACGAGGAGGACTATGCGGTCGTCCCCGTAATGGTAAGGCAGTTCGGAGGGCAGGCGGAACTCCTCCGGCGGAGTCCCGGTATAGAATTTGCTCTCTTCCACCTCCTGCTGGATGGTCTGCGCCGGTTGACCGGCTTCGGCAGGTTGACCTGCTTCGGCATGTCGGCCAGCTTTGGAGGAGGCGTGCGGCGCATCCTGCGCATGAGATTCGGCGGGAGGCGTGGGAGCGGCTTTTGCGGACCGTAAGAGTTTGATAATTTCAGGTTTTCTTATTCCTTCCCTGACGCCTATCCCAAGCTTCAGGGCAAGCTCCAGAAGCTCGCGTTCTTCAAGCTTTTCCAGATCAGACTTTTTCATTGACCCGGCTCCGTCCTGCTTTTTGTCGATAATTAAAGAAATCCCTTGATTAACTCTACAAAATATAGCAGAGAATCAAAGAGGTGTCAAAAAGGGAACGCTCTTTTATATTACATTAAAAATTGTTTGCAAATGTTCAGAAAATAAATTAATATTACTTAATTATTTATTTTTGATAGTATTAAGAAAATAGAGGGCTTATGACAAAGGCGGTTCTCTTCGACCTCGACGGGACGCTGGTGGATTCCCGGAAGGACATAGCGGCATCCGTGAACCGGATGCTGAAGGAAATGGGTTTCCCGGCGCGGGACGACGGGGAGATTTACGGCTACATAGGCGGCGGTATACACAAGCTCGTCCTGGCGTCGTTCCCGCCGGAGTCTGTAACCGGCAAACCTGCCTCGGATATTGTGGACGAAGGAGTAGAGAGGTTCTGGCGGATATATAAAGACCATGTCCTCGACACAACAGTCCCGTATGACGGGATACGGGAGGCGCTTCGGGCGCTGTCCGGCGCTGACGGGATGAAGCTCTGCGTGGCCACGAACAAGCCCCTGACGCACGCCAGGCTTATCTTGAACGGCCTGGATATTTCATCTCTTTTCGCCTGCGTGAAGGGCTGGGTTCCCGGCCTTCCGGTAAAGCCCGACCCGGCGATACTTCTGCATGCGCTGAAGGAGTTGGACATATCCCCCGAAGATGCGGTCATGGTGGGGGACGGGATAAACGACCTGCTTGCCGCGCGCGCCGCCGGGATGAAATGCTGCCTCGTGGGATACGGCTACGGAGACAAAACGAGGCTTAGGGAGGCGGGGCCGGACTTCTTCGCCGAGCGGGTTGAGGACTTAAAGGGAATTATAGTATAGTTGTCTCTCAAGCCGGATGATATTTTCCCTTTCTGCGGCGAAATCCGTCGCCGGCTTTAACGCAAGGTCTTTATAGGACGCCGCCTCAAGGGTTTTCCCGTCCGTGCAAAATATCGCCCCGCCGTTCCAGCGTGTGCAGAAAACCTTCGCGCCGACGGCCCTTAAGTCTGCCACGGCTTCGGGCGACGGGGCCGGATAAGCCTTTATGTTCCCTTCCGAAATAACCGCATATCCGGGCCGGACAGCCGCCGCGAACCGAGGCGACATCGCCGTCCTTCCGCCGTGGTGCGGGACCTTTAAAACCGTGGACTTTAGCGGCAGGGGCGGCCTTGTGTCAAGCAGGGCCTCCTCCGCCTCATCCTGTATGTCGGCTCCCAGGAGGAAGGAAATCTTCCCGTATATCACCCGGAGCACCACCGAGCGGTCGTTCTCCAGCCAATATACAGGCTTTCCGGAGTCCGCTATCGGACATGCGGCGTCGTTTAATACCTGGAACTGCACGTTGTCTATGTTGAAGCTCCCGCGTCCCCGGAATATTATCCGGCGGATTCCTTTTTCTATAGCAATCGTCTGAAGCTCCCTGTATGCGTCCGAGCGGGATGCGAGGCCGGATTCCCAAAGCTCGCCGACGTCGAAGTTCTTGAAGATATACACCAGCCCGTTCATGTGGTCTGGGTGCGGATGCGTGAGGAGCACCGCGTCGAGCCTCCTGATTCCGCGGTTCCAGAGATAAGGCGCGACGGCGGCCCTGCCGGGATCGAGGCCGGTCGAACCGCCGAAGTCTTTCCCGCCGCCGTCCACAAGGATGTTTTTCCCGTCCGGCAGGGACAAAAGACACGAATCCCCGTGCCCCACGTCGAGAAATGTTACCTCCATCTTTTTTTCGTGCGCGGGCGATGCGGGAGACAGGCCGAGCGCCAGGAAAGCGGCGGCGCCTGCGGCGAAAGCGGTTTTCCTCCTGCGCATGACGTTTTTGGCGCCTCTGGATATGCCGGTCATGCCGGTATCCGGCCCGGCGGGCTGTTTTTTGCGGATAAGGAACAAAAATAAGACGGCATAAATCGCCAGGAGTAGCGGGAGCGAGGGCGCGGGCGGATGCAGGTTGGCATGAGGCGCGGCGGCGAAGGACTCGATAGCCTTATAAAACGCGCCATAGGAAAACGATATAAGGCCCCGAAGCGGCAGGACGGCTGATGGATGAACGGCGTATAAAAGGGCCGACAAAAGCCCGAGCGGCGCGAGTATAAACCCTGAAAGAGGGATAAGGGCGATGTTCGCGGGTATCGATACCCACGAGAAGGAGTTGAAATCTTTTGCTATAAGCGGAGCCGTCCCGGCGGTTACGGCAAGCGTGGTCGCGAAGGCCAGGAAAAGCCGGCTCCCTATGCCTGAATAAATACCGCCGCCCCTTTCCCGTGCATAATCTTTAATTCTGACGAATGCAAGTGCCATGAACAACACGGCGCAGTAGGAGAGCTGGAAGGAAATGGAGAAAAGGGATGACGGGTCGATTAAAAGCACAAGCATGGCGGCCCCGGCCAGGACGTTCAGGCTGTCCCGCTCCCGGTCGAGAATAACGGACAAAAGGAAGACCGTTATCATAAGGATGGAACGCACCGTCGATACGTGCATACCGGCCAGGAGCGCGTATGCCGCCGCCGAGGGTATCGCGGCCAGGGCTGCGGCCTTGTTCCTGTCCATGATCAGGCTGAACCGGAGCGCGAGGCGGTACGGGATGATATATGAAACTGCTATGACAACTCCGAATACGAGCGAGGCGAGAAGCGCTATGTGAGAGCCGGATACCACCAGCAGGTGCGTCGTCCCGGATGCGGAAAAATTATCCCGCATGGCGTCCGAAGCCGCATTCTGGTCGCCAAGCACCATCGCGTTGAAGAGCGCCGCCTGCTCCGGGGGAAGGCTCGCAACGGCAAGCCTTGAGAGCCTCAGCCTGAAGGCGTAAAGCCTTGAGAGTATCCCGCGTCCGCGGGCGATTATGGAAACATCCTCCGGGTTTGCGTACCCCTCCGCGTCCCTGCACTCATTTTCGTCGTAACGGCCCCGGTCGAACTCTCCGAAGTTCCTGAAGCCCCCCGGCTTCTCCAGAGAGATAACCCCGGATATGACGTCCCCGTAGCGGACGCCGAGGCCGGTTCCTTTAATCGCAAGAAGTATAAGCCCTCTCCTTCCGGGGAATGGCGCAGGCGCAGAAGGTTCCACGACGAGCCGGGTAAAGCCGCCGCTTTCCTCCGGAGGCCGCACGACGGTCGCCGTGAGCCGGATGGGGCCTTTTCCCGCAAGCCCGGCTGAGACGGAAGGGGCGCCTGGGCCGTAGAGATGAAACGAGGCGAAACCGAGGGAGAAGAAGGCGGCGGACAGGATAATGAGCTTGATACGGTTGAACGATGCCCTGGGCAGTATAAGAGAGACAATTAACGAGACTATTGAGAGCGCGGAGACGGTATAAGGAAAATATTCAAAGCCCTTCCCCGCGGCAATGCCGCAGGCCAGGGCGGCGGCGGGGACAAGAAGAGGACGTGCAGAGTGCTCGTGGTTCGTATTTGCCCCCATAGCTAAAAGCTATAAGTGCGGATTATTCGCTGCGCTCGGAACGACACGCCGACCTTATTTCAGCGGAACTTCCCGTAGCGCCATTGCGAAATGATAGGCGCTCTCGAACCTCTTTGACGGGTCCTTCTCAAGGCATTTCAGGATTATTTCGTTCAGCTTTCCCGGTATCTCCTGCCTTAGCTGGACTGGCGGCACTGGCTGGGTGTGGATGTGGTGATATGCCGCGTCGCCGTCCGAAAACGGGTGCTTTCCGGCGGCCAGCTCATAGAGGACGAGACCGAGCGAGTAGATGTCCGTGGTGGGGGCGAGCTTGCCGCCCTGGAGCTGTTCCGGCGACATGTACATTATCGTGCCGCTTATGGAACCGGCGTCGGTCAGGGTCTCTTCTCCGGGGCTTTTTGCAAGGCCGAAGTCCATTATCTTTACCACGTTCTGCTTGCTTATCATTATGTTGCTGGGTTTTATGTCTCTGTGTATTATGCCCTTCTTGTGGGCGTAATCCAGCCCCTGGCAGCACTGGTAGATAATCTTGAGGGTCTTATTTAAAGGCAGGCTCTCCACCATTGTCTGAAGCTTTTTTAAGGTTACGCCCTCTACATATTCCATCGTGATGAAGCTCCTGCCGCCGGCCTGCTGGAAGTCGTAGAGCGTTACGATGTTGTTGTTGTTAAGCTGAGCCGCCGAACGGGCCTCGGCGGAGAAGCGCATAATGGCCTTGGGGTTTTCGCTGATGCTCTTGGGCAGGAGCTTTATGGCTATCATACGGTTTAAGGTATTGTCCATCGCCTTGTAGACGACGCCCATTCCGCCCCGCCCTATCTCCTGGAGGATTGTATATCTCTTGGCGGAGTCCGACGTGGCCGAAGACGGCCTGCTCTCCGCCGGTTTTCCCGCGGCGGAGCTTGCGGGACGGGATATGCCGGCCTGGGCCTCGCATCTCTTCGCGCGCTCCTCGACGTCCTTGTAGGCGATGTCCACAAGCTGGATCTTCTTGTACATTCCGAGGGCTTCCCTGAACTTCCCGCCGGATTCGTATATCGTGCCCAGGCCGTAGAAATAGCCTATGTTCTCCTCGTCCGGCTCGGACTGGCCGATTGCTATTATATATTTCTGCTCCGCGACGTCGAGCTTTCCCTGCTCGCGCAGGATGTCCGCCATCCTGCCGCAGGCGTTCAAGTATCCCGGGTCGCCCTGGCGCACCTTCTGGAGCGACGAGAACTCCTTTGCCGGAAGATTGGCCTTCCTGTACATCTCCGCCGCCGCGAAATACTCCCCGGCGGCCTCGACCATGGATGACGCCTTCTCGACATCCCCAAGGTTCATGTAGAGTTCGGCGGCAATCTTGAAATCGCCGTTTTTCTCGTAGGCCTGGGCGGCTTTAAGGTCCTCTCCCGCCTTCTCGAACATCGCCGCCGCGTCGTAGTATTCGCGCTGGCGCATGTAGCAATCACCGGCCTTGCCATACTCCCCGGCG
>JAJYGS010000120.1 GCA_021785055.1 Nitrospirota bacterium
AACCGGGCGCCACGGCATTTGCGGTAATGTTGCGCGAGGCATACTCGCGCGCGATGGTCTTGGTAAGACCGATAAGCCCCGCCTTCGAGGCGACATAATTGGCCTGGCCCGCGTTGCCCATAGCCCCGACTATGGACGCGATGTTTATTATCGTGCCCCTCCGGGCCTTGGACATGTGCTTTATGGCCGCCTTTGCGCAGTTAAACGACCCTTTAAGGTTCACGTCGATTACCAGGTCCCACTCCTCTTCCTTCATGCGCATTATGAGGTTATCCCTCGTAATACCCGCATTGTTTACCAATATATCCAGCTTGCCGAACCTGGCCGCGGCCTCGTCCACCATAGCCGCCGCGGAGACGGAATCAGCGACGTTGCCCGTGATGGGAAACGCCTTAACGCCCATGGCTTCAATCTCTTTCGCCGTCTCGGAAGCCTTCTCGCCGTTCACGTCCGATACGGCCACATCCGCCCCGGCCTTCGCAAGCGCAACGGCTATAGCCCTTCCTATACCCTGGGCGGCCCCTGTAACGAGCGCCGTCTTCCCCTGTAAGTGCATGGCTCTTCCTCTCCAGTCGTGCAGACGATTATAAAAATACCAGCCTAAAAGTCAAGTTATTTCTTGGGGGATATTCTGCAGCCTATGCTTAAGTAGTCGAGTGTGGTATTGAAGGAAACCGCATCTTCCACATTCCTGATTTCAGCTTCTTTTGTAATTCTCTTTATAAGCCCGGAAAGAACCTTGCCGGGTCCCACCTCGATAAGCGTATCCGCTCCGTGCAGGACCAGGGCATGAACGCAGTCTTCCCAAAGAAGCGGCATCGTAAGCTGCCTGAGCAGCCCCTCTTTCACATCCCCGGCTTTATCTATCAATTTCCCGGAGGCGTTGGAGGCGATTGGAAAATCGAGGTCTTTGATGCCCGCAACATCCAGATCGCTTTTAAGCCTTTCAACAGCCGGGGCCATAAGCATGCAGTGCGAAGGAACGCTTACCGTGAGGGGCACCACCCTTTTTGCCCCCATCTCCCGGCAAAGCTCAGCCGCTTTCTCGACCGCAGCCCTCTCTCCGGCTATGACTAC
Organism: Nitrospirota bacterium; assembly: GCA_021785055.1. GTDB lineage: Bacteria > Nitrospirota > JACRHJ01 > JACRHJ01 > JACRHJ01 > JAKAHE01. The sequence continues at coordinate 1,078 of JAJYGS010000120.1, forward strand.
CTGGCCCGGGGAGTTGTAATTCGCCGGGGATGCCAGGCCGACAGCCGAAGCCCCGGAACACGCTTCCTCTATCTTTTCCGCATCGAGCCCCAGGACAGCCGCCATAAGTCCTTTACCCTCCGGCACGGCCTCCTGCATGTATTTTCCGCGCTTTCTCGCAAGCGCCGCCGCCGCTCCAACTGTAAGCCCGCCAGCCGCCGCGACAGCCGTCAGCTCTCCCAGGGAATGACCGGCAGCCGCGATTGGTCTTATGTGCATTGCGCCAAGCACGGCATGGACGGCAAGGCTCGCCGTCAGTATGGCGGGCTGCGTATTCTCCGTCATGTTAAGTTCGCTCTCCGGCCCGTCGAAGCAGAGCCTCGCAATATCTACGCCGGCGGCGTCGGATGCTTCCTCGAAAACCGCCCGCGCCTCCGGGTATTCGTTATACAGGGCCTTGCCCATCCCGACATACTGCGAACCCTGGCCGGGGAATATGAACGCCGGGCCATGAAGCCGGTCTACCAGTGCCATCAGCCTCTCATCTCCTTAAGCTTCTTTGCGAATGCCGGGAGCACCTCGAATACGTCCCCGACAATGCCGATGTCCGCAACGTTGAATATCGGCGCATCCGGGTCTTTGTTTATGGCGATTATCATGTCGGAGGACTGCATCCCGGCCAGGTGCTGGATAGCTCCGGATATGCCGCAGGCGATGTATATCCTAGGGCTTACCGTCCGGCCTGTCTGGCCTATCTGGTGCGGATACGGCATCCAGCCGGAGTCCACCGCCGCGCGCGTCGCCCCGACGACTCCGCCGAGCATGTCCGCAATCTCTCTTAACAGTTCAAAGCCTTTCTCACCCATGCCGCGCCCGCCGGAGACGATTATCTCGGCCTCGGAGATATTTATCCTGTGCCCGGCCTCATCTATAGTCTCAACGAGCCTCGTCTTCGACGTCAACGGGCCGGCAGGGGCTTCCTTTATTATTTCGCCCATCCTCGCCGCATCCGGCGGGAGGCGTTTCATCACTCCGGGGCGGACGGTCGCCATCTGGGGCCGGTTGTTCGGGCATGCTATAGTCGCCATGATATTCCCGCCGAATGCCGGACGGGTCTGGAGCAGGTTCTTTTTCTCTCCGTCTATATCGAGCGCGGTGCAGTCTGCCGTCAGGCCCGTGCGGACTCTCGTCGCCACGACGGGAACGAACGCGCGGCCAATAGAAGTCGCGCCGGCAAGGACTATTTCCGGCTTGTATTTTTTTATCAATTGCGAGAGCGCGTCCGCGTAGGCGTCCTCGTGGAACTCGTTTAAAAGCGGGGCTTCGACCTGGTATACCCTGTCCGCTCCCGCCTCGATTAACGACTTGGCCTCCGCATCCATTCCCGTCCCGAAAAGAACTGCGGACAACTCCTCGCCCAGCGAATCCGCAAGGCGCCGCCCTTCGCCAAGAAGCTCGTACGCCACGGAGACTATCTTGTTATTCCTCTGCTCGGCGAATACCCAGACACCCTTGTATGCGGAGAGGTCTTCCGTCGGCGCACTCTTCGGCTCGTCCGCCATCTCTATGGCGAACGACGGGCATATATCCACGCATGTGCCGCAGAGCGTGCACTTGTCGCCTATGACAGCCTTCTCGTCCTTCATCTCGATTGCGCCGAACGGGCACTCGTTTACGCAGGCCTCGCATCCGACGCAGATATCTACTTTTACGATTATTGGCATATTGCGTCTGCCTGCCGGACTCGCTCTCGGATGACTCCCTCGCATATTCCCAAGGCTCGCTTACTGCTCAAGAAAAACTCCTCGCGCCTGCTCGTCAGACAGTTTCTTTCGCGGACGCTCGCTTCGCCAAGGAATATTATCTCGGTCGTCATATGTTCGCTCGCTCCGACAGGCCTCCTTATATTATTTTCAGTTCTTTTAATTTTTCCGCCAGCCGCGCCGCCTGCTCCTGCGGCGTCCCGTCAATTCTTTCCCTGTTGCCCTTGGGCGGCGGGGAAAAGACCTTCATCACTTTTGTCGGCGAACCGGCAAGGCCGATTTTATCGGCCTCGGCGCCGATTGCCTCCGCGCTCAGCGGTTTTATCTCAAGCGATTTCGCCTTCATCTTGCCTTTAAGCGACGGCATACGGGGCGTGTTGATTTCCTTAACCACTGTTATCACCGCCGGAAGACTCACCTCCACGACTTCATAGCCATCCTCGATGAGCCGCTCAACTTTCATCTTCCCGCCGGATACTTCGACGATCTTACGGACATAAGCTACAAACGGCAGGCCGAGGTTTTCCGCTACGCCCGGCCCTACCTGCGCGGTATCGCCGTCTATCGCCTGCTTCCCGCAGATGACGAGGTCAAGTGAATCAAGCTTTTTTAAACCAAGGCCAAGCGTATAGGATGTCGCCCAGGTATCCGCCCCGGCGAATGCGCGGTCTGAGATGAGCATCACGTCGTCCGCGCCCATCGCCACGACATGCTTCAGGACTTCACCTGCCTGCGGCGGGCCCATCGTCACGGCGGAAACCTTCCCGCCGTGCTTCTCCTTCAGGCGAATAGCCTCCTCGACGGCATAGGCGTCGAAGGGGTTCAGGATGGCCGGGACTCCCTCGCGCACCATCGTGCCGGTGGCCTTGTCAATCTTCACATCGGAGGCGTCCGGGACCTGTTTTACGCAAACGGCGATATTCATTTCTTCTTCCCCGCGGCCTCTTTGATGAGCGCGGCCCCTATCACGTTCCTCTGAATCTGGTTCGTGCCTTCATATATCTGGAGTATCTTGGCGTCGCGCATCATCTTCTCGACGGGATATTCGCGCATGTAGCCGTAGCCGCCCATTATCTGCACCGCATCGACGGTAACCTTCATTGCAATGTCCGACGCGAAGAGCTTCGCCATCGCCGAGGCCTTCGACACGTCCTTCGGGTCGGAGTCGATAAACTTCGCTACGGCGTATACGAGCGCCCTCGCGGCCTCCGTCTGAGTTACCATGTCCGCCAGCATATGTTGTATGGCCTGGAATGATATTACCGGCTGGTCGAACTGCCGCCTCTCGCGGGCGTATTCCACGCACTCGTCTATCGCGCCCTGGGCGAGACCCACCGCCTGTGCGCCGATGCCGGGGCGCGATTTATCCAGCGTCTTCATGGCGACAAGGAAACCCATGCCCTCTTTGGAGAGCAGGTTCTCCTTGGGAATGCGGCAGTTTTCGAAAACGAGTTCTCTCGTCGCCGAGGAACGAATCCCCATCTTCTTCTCTTTCTTGCCGAACGAGAACCCCGGCGTGCCCTTCTCCACGATGAACGCCGACGCCCCCCGGCTTCCCCTGGCAGGGTTCGTCATGGCTATGACGGTGTATATCTCGGCCTCGCCGCCGTTGGTTATCCACTGCTTCGTGCCGTTGATGACGTATTCGTTTCCGTCGAGGACTGCCGTAGTGCGGGTCCCGCCGGCGTCGGAACCGGCGCCCGCCTCGGTTAGCCCGAAGGCCGCGAGCCTCTGGCCGGAGGCTATCTGCGGCAAATATTTTTTCTTCTGCTCCTCATTGCCGAAGAGCAGTATCGGATACGCGCCCAGGCCGCTGGCCGCGAAACTCACGGAGACGCCGATGCAGACGCGGGAGAGCTCCTCGACGGCAAGGCAGTTCTCGAACGCCCCTCCGCCGAAACCGCCGTATTCCTCCGGGATATAAAGCCCGAAGAGATCCGCCTGAGCGAGGACTTTCATTATCTCCCACGGAAACTCCTCCTTCTCGTCCAGCTCCGCCCTCACGGGCTTTACCTTCTCCTGCGCAATCTGGCGCGCAAGGTTTTGTATTTCAGCCTGGGTATCGGTAAGAAAATAATCCATTATTGTCTCCTCGCTTGTCATTCTGAGGCATGCCGAAGAACCCGTATCTATAAATTCAGATTCTTCGCTTCGCCCGGGATGACAGTCTTAGTTGCCGTCCAAGCTTACCATTTTATCAGCGCCGACGCCCAGGAAAGCCCGCCTCCGAAGGCTTCGAGAATTACGTTCTTCCCCGGAGCGATACGGCCGTCCCGGACGGCCTCGTCGATTGCAATCGGTATCGATGCGGCGGAGGTGTTTCCGTAGCGGTCTATTGTAACCACGACCTTTTCCATGGGAATACCCAGGCGTTTTGCCGTGGCTTGGATTATGCGCAGGTTCGCCTGGTGCGGCACTACCATGTCTATGTCCGAGGCCTTGAGTCCGTTGGCGTCGAGCGCCTCGTTTACCACTTCTTCGAGCGCGCGGACGGCAATCTTGAACGTCTCGTTACCGCGCATCTTGATGAAATGCATCCTGGACTCTATGCTGTGCGGGCTCACCGGGTGGCGGGAGCCCCCGCCCGGAATATAGAGCAAGTCCCCCTGTTTCCCGTTGGTGTGCAGATGCGCGGAGTATATACCGCACTCGTTTTCCGATGGGCCTATAACGACCGCGCCGGCGCCGTCTCCGAAGAGAACGCAGGTGTTTCTGTCCGTCCAGTCCGTTATCTTGGAAAGCGTCTCCGCGCCGACGACAAGTGCGTTTTTGTACAAGCCGCTCTTTATGAAATTGTCTGCGGCGGCAAGCGCGAATATGAAGCCGGAACATGCGGCGGAAATGTCGAAGGCGATGGCCTTCCTGGCCCCCAGCTTCGCCTGGAGTATGCAGGCCGTGGCGGGAAACATCATGTCCGGAGTTATAGTTGCAACGACTATCAGGTCGAGTTGAGACGGCCTCAGGCCGGCCGCCTTGAGCGCCTTCTTGGCAGCCTCGAAGGCCATATCGGATGAGGCCGTTTCCTTGTCCGCAATTCTCCTCTCGCGGATTCCGGTCCTCTCGACGATCCAGTCGTCGGAGGTCTCCACCATTTTCTCAAGGTCTTGATTGGTAAGCACCGTTTCCGGCGCGTAAGACCCTGTCCCAAAGACTCTGGACATTATCATTTGATTGCGCCCTCTGTTTCGCATGCGGCGGGAAGACCTGCGACCATTGACTCGATGTCTTCCTGAATGTGCCGGTTTACCTGCTTCGCATGGAAGTCCCTTGCGGCCTTGACTGCGTTTTTGATAGCCTTGGGAGACGAATGACCGTGGCTTATTATGCAGATGCCGTTTATACCCAGAAGAGGCGCGCCGCCGTATTCGGAATAATCGATCTTTTTTTTGAAATTTTTGAACGCCCCCCGAAGCAGCAGATAACCTACCTGACCGCCCGGCGCATCCTCTATCTCATGCCGAAGGAGCGAATTCATGGCCTCGGCCAGCCCTTCGCTTATCTTCAGGGCGACGTTCCCGATAAAGCCGTCGCAGACGATTATATCCGCCCTGCCGTTGAAGATGTCGCGGCCCTCCACGTTGCCTATGAAGTTCAGCCTGCTCTTTTTAAGCAGTTTGAACGTCTCTTTCGTAAGCTCGTTGCCCTTGGTGTCCTCTTCGCCGATGGAAAGAAGCCCCACCTTGGGCTTCTGAATTTCCAGAACTTTTCGGGAAAAGGCATCCCCCATAACGGCAAACTGGAGCAGATGGACAGGCTTGCAGTCAACGTTCGCTCCGACGTCGAGGACAAGCGAAAAACCGTTCACGTTCGGAAGTCTCGCGGCTATCGCCGGACGTTCGACACCTTTCATCGGGCCGAGAACGAAAAGGGCGGAAGCCATCGCTGCGCCGGAATGGCCCGCGCTGACGACCGCGACCGCCTCGCCCGCCTTTACAATCTCGGCGGCAACCCTTATCGACGAGTCCTTCTTCTTGCGGAATATCACACTGGCGTGTTCCCGCATCTCCACTACCTGGGAGGCGTGAATTACGCGGATGTCCAGGCCGGACGTGTCGTAAAGCGCAAGCTCGCGGTTCACCCTGGCCTGGTCGCCGACGAGTATTATCCCTGCCCCAAGCTCGCGCGCCGCCTCTACTGCGCCTTCTACGGCTGCCCCGGGGGCAAAATCACCCCCCATGGCATCTACAGCTATTCTCATCGTATCCGGCGTCAGATTTCTTCGATCGAGACGACCTCACGGCCCTTGTAGGTTCCGCAGCTCATGCATACGCGGTGGGGCAGCTTCGGTTCGTGGCACTGCGGACAGAGCGATACGTTCATGGGAGACAGCTTTTTGTGGGTCCTCCTCTTGGCCGTTCTGGCCTTGGAGGTTTTATTAGTCGGATTTGCCATTTATGCTCCTTTATTACAGATTGTTACTTCCCCAGAAGGTCTTTTAACCCGGACAGGCCCGGATGCCCTGCCGGAGGCTCACAGGCGCACTGCGCGATATTCAGATCCTGGCCGCAATACTGACATATCCCGCGGCAGTCCTCCGAGCAAAGCGGTTTCATGGGAACCTGAAGGAGAATCTGCTCACGGAGGAATTCCTTTAGGTCTATGATACCGTTTTTATAAAATTCCACGTCGAGGTCGCCGGCGTGAAGCTCCTTCTCATCCTCGCGCGGCAAAGATTCAAGAGGAGCAAGGTCGAGCTTGAACCCGGTCTCCACATGCGCTTCAAAAGGCTTTCCACACCGGGAACATACAAGCCCGATTTCGGTCTCCATGTTCCCGGCAAGATAAACCGTCGTGCCGACTTTCTTAAGCGAAAAAGAAGCCAAGACCTTCGAGGCCGCCTTGACATCCTCGCCAAGCCCCTCGAATACGGCGGCTTCCTCGGAAAGTTCGACCTTAAGACCCTCAACGGGGATGTCAATGACTTTTATTTCCATGACCCTACCCGTAAAAAGGGCGCAAAAAACCGCTAATTCTACCGGGACGGGGGCTTGAAAAACCACAAAATCCCCCCTCCGCGGAAGCGGCTTAAGAAGTTAAAAAAGCAGAGAGATTATACAGACGATAGCAAAGATTGTCAAGTAATTAATGGCATTGAAAAAACATTTCCACGGCGAACTATATTTGAAATTTCAGAAGGTTAGACGGCCATACCATTGGAAAAAAACCGAACCGTAAAAAATAGCCGACATCGCCCCCACGACCAGAAACGGGCCGAAAGGTATGGGAGTTTTCCTCTTCATCCCCTTGAATATCATCAGCCAGATGCCGACGATTGCGCCAAGCAAGGAACCGACAAAAATTGTCAGGAGCACGGCCTTCCATCCAAGGAAAGCCCCTATCATAGCAATAAGTTTTATGTCGCCTCCACCCATCCCGCCCCGGCTGGCGACAGCTATTAAATAGAACGTCCCCCCGCCCAGGGCCATGCCGATAAGGGAGTTTATAAAGCCTGTTTTAAATACGAGCGGCCCCAGGACAAGCCCCAGGACTATTCCCGGAAGCGTTATTCTGTCCGGTATAATCTGATGTTCCAGGTCTATGAACGTCACGACTATCAAGGCCGAAATAAGCACCATTGCAAGGATGCCTGCCGGGCTTGGCCCGAAACGGTTCAGCGCCGCAATATAAAAAATGGCGTTTAAAAACTCTATCAGAGGGTATCTTGGCGAAATCCCCGCGCCGCAATAGGCGCACCTGCCCCTCAGCATAACGTAGCTGACAAGCGGAATGTTGTGCCAAGGCTTTATTTTTATCCCGCAGGACGGGCAGGCGGACGGCGGGGAAACAACCGATTTTTTCCTCGGAATCCTGTAGATACATACGTTCAGGAAGCTTCCGACTACAAGCCCATACAGGAAGAATTCGACATAGATGAAAATTCCCATTTAAGTTTCCTCGTCCCCCGAAGATACCTTATGTACGGCAAGATTTATCTGTGAAATCTCTTCGCGCAGGCCGCTTATTTCCCGGAGAGCATCCAACACCTCCGGGTCTCTCATAATGCCGCGGGTTTTCTGCTCCCACAGCAAATAAACGCGCCCTCCAAGCCTGCCGACGGCCTTCTCCTCCCTCGTTTCAAGGTTCCCCTTGTCGATGAGAAGCCTCGCCACGGCGGCCTCTATCCGCGCCCTCTCGGAGAGCACCTTCGATACCCTCGTAACCTTCTCTACCCCGCCGTCCAGGCTCTTCTTTACCCGGTCCCAGAGAATCATGAGTCACCCTCTCTCCAGCCTTCTCCCGTCTGAGAAAAGGGGTGTTAGGAATACTTCTAACTTATTTTAATAAGATCCAGCCTGTCTTTCCATTTTTCTTTAAGTTCCCGGGAAAGCGCCCGGCCCATATCCGACCGAAGCTCCGGGTCTCTCTCGATTATATCGGAGGCCTCGGCCCTCGCAGCCTCGATTATTTTGTAGTCCCGGATTATATCTCCGTAGCTTATCTCCGGAAGTCCGGACTGCTTCGTCCCGAAGAACTCGCCAGGGCCCCGGAGCTTTAAGTCCTCTTCCGCTATCTCGAAGCCGGAGGAGCTCTTAAGCATAGCCTGTAGCCTCGCGCGCGCATTATCCGCCGTCTTCCCCGCCATCAGAATGCAATAGGATTGCCGGCCTCCGCGCCCTACCCTGCCGCGGAGCTGATGCAGCTGCGACAGACCGAAACGCTCCGCATGCTCAATGACCATAACAGTCGCCTCCGGCACGTCCAGGCCGACTTCTATCACAGTCGTGGACACGAGAAGCCTGGTTTTCCCGGCTCGGAAATCCTCCATGACGGATTCCTTCTCCTCCGGCTTCATCCTGCCGTGAAGCAGCCCGACGGGATATTCTCCGAATATTTTCGCCAGCTTCTCCGCACCCTCCTTCGCCGCCTTAAGGTCGCTCTTCTCGGACTCCTCCACTAACGGATATACCACATAACCCAAGGCGCCTGCCTGAAGTTCACCCCTAAGCAATCTGTAAACCTCCGGTCTTCCGGAATCGTCGAACAACTTCGTCCGGACGGGCGGCCTGCCGGGCGGCAGGGAATCAATCACCGAGATGTCCAGGTCTCCATATACCGTGAGGGCCAGCGTCCTCGGTATGGGCGTCGCCGTCATTACCAGGATGTCGGCCCGGATACCCTTGTTTGAAAGTTCAGCCCTCTGCATGACACCGAAACGGTGCTGCTCATCCACAATTACCAGTCCAAGGCTCCCGAATACCACCCCGTCCTGTATAAGCGAATGCGTCCCGACTGCAAACTGAGCTTCGCCCTCCGCAAGCTCCTTGAGCGCCGTCTCCCTGTCCTTCTTTTTTACGGAGCCGGTCAGGAGTGTAACCTTGATCACCGACGGGGCGAGATATTTCTTTATGTTCAGGTAATGCTGCTCTGCAAGTATCTCTGTCGGGGCCATGAGCGCAGCCTGCGCGCCCGCCTCGACCGCCTGGAGCGCGGCCATCAGCGCCACGACCGTCTTGCCGCAGCCGACATCGCCCTGAAGGAGCCGGTTCATCCTGGCTGGCCGCTCCATGTCCCGGCTTATCTCATGGATAGCCTTCTCCTGCGCCTGCGTCAGCCTGAATGGAAGTCTGCTCCTGAACTCCCTCCTTAAGCCCCCGTTACCCTTCAACGCTCTGCCGGAAGTTTTGGCGCGGCCTTTTTTCATGGACATAAGCCCAAGCTCCAGGAGCAAAAACTCGTCGAATATAAGCCGTTTCTGCGCTCTCGCGGCTTTCGCGTTCAGGAGGTTTATATCCGTCTCCCTTTCGGGGAAATGCGCCTCTTTTACGGCAACCGGCAGCATCGGGATTTTATATTTTCTCAGCGCCTCCTCAGGCAGGAACTCGCCAAGCCTCGGCGCAAACTCATCCACCACTCCCTTCATAACGGAACGTATCTGCCGGCAGGTCAAACCGGCGGTAGCCTTGTATATCGGCACCACCCGGCCCGTGTGGATTGTTTCGTCTCCGGATTCGTCTATTATCTCATACTCCGGGTTCTCCATAACAGGGCGGTAATGTTTGTACGGGTCCTGCTTTACGAGTCCGTAGAGTATCGCCCTGTCGCCTTCATGGAATACCCTCGACATGTAAGGCTGATTGAACCATACCCCGGTGATGGCCCCGGTATCGTCCTTGACGGTAAGCTCGAAGAGCTTCATCCGCCGCCTTTGGGTGGTAATATTTTCCGCGCGGATTACCGTTCCCGAAACGGTTTCATACGAGCCGAAGGAGACCCTGGCGATTTTCTTGATATTTCCCCGGTCCTCATACCTGTACGGGAAATAATAAAGGGCGTCTTTTACGGTCTTCACGCCGAGCTTATGGAAAAGCTCTCCGCGCTTCGGCCCGACGCCCTTTAAATACTGGATGGGTATGGTCAGATCCGGCTCCGCCGGAAGTTTATTCATAACGGAACCCGCTTTTGTCGTGAGTTCCATTGGCAAAGGCTTAACCGGCCGCGTTTAAATCCTTCATCAGCGCTTCCACGTCTATCCCGTGGGCGTTCGCACCCTGCTCTATTGTCTCGAAGACCGCCGCGATGCAGCCCACGCATCCCATGCCGTATTTGTGGAACACCTCGCCCGCGTTCGGGTTTACCGCCATCGCCTCCGAAAACGACATATCTTTCGTTACCTTGCTCATTTTCTGCTGCAATCCTCCTTGCAAAAATTTTCTTGCCAACGGTATTTTTGAATGCTATCATACGTTTTCTTTCGTTGCAATATTAAATTTACGGAGGTATAAATGGCCAGGGCATGTTCAATATGCGGCAAGACTCAGCAAACGGGCAATAACGTCAGCCACGCGAACAACAAAACAAAAAGGGTATTCAAGGCTAATCTCCAGAGCGTAAGGGTAGCCGACGGCGGCTCCACAAAGAAGGCGCTTGTCTGCACCCGGTGCATCAGGACGGGCAGGGTTCAGAAGGCGGTAT
>JAJYGS010000182.1 GCA_021785055.1 Nitrospirota bacterium
TCGCGCTCCCGCCGTTGCCGAAGAGCAGGACCTTGTTCCCGCGCGTGAAACACGACGCCACGATCTCCACGGCCTCCTCTACCGCCTCGAAATTCTCCGCGGCGAACTTCTGCTTTACCCTTGCCGATTCCTCGAATATCCGCAGGATATCTTCTTTCATTATTAACCCCCGAAGGATTGCAGGTGGAAATATGCAAGTTTACTCCCCGCGGGATTGCCTTGTCAACGAAAACATGGCCCTCATGCGATAAGAAAATTCTTGCCTTAATAAGCACTTGCGGGTAGAATGACAGTAGCCTATGATGAGATTGGACGTCTTCCTCAAGACAAGTCGGCTGATAAAGCGCAGGAGCGCCGCCAAGGAGCTTTGCGACCACGGAAGAGTCCGGATCGGCGGCCTTCCCGCAAAGGCCGGGCGGGAGATCAAGGCCGGGGACGTCCTTGCGCTTTCGGTGCGCGGGAGGAATCTGACCGTCGAAGTAATGGAAATCCCGTCCGGGAACGTGCCGAAGGAGAGGGCAGCCGGGATTTACCGGATAATCGAGGACATGCCCGTTTCGGAGGATGCCTGAAGATGGAACTACCGTTTGACGAGAGGGATTCCCGCCCGGCGCTTGCGATTACAATGGGGGACCCTGCGGGCATCGGCCCGGAGATAATCCTCAAGGCCTTGAACGTTAAGGCCGTCGTGGACTGCTGCCGGCCAGTAGTCATAGGCAGCTTGAGCGTCCTGGAGCAGGCCCGCGGGCCGCTCCCGTTCGGCACCCAGAGGATGCTGACCGTCGTCCCGGAACCGGGGGGTAAGGCGCCTTTCGGGGCGGTGGAGGTGGTGGAGCCGGATTTTCAATTTAGCGGGGCAGTAACTCCGGGAAGACCCTCGGCCCAGTCCGGGCATGTATCTGTCGCCTGCATAAAAAAGGCCGTCGGCCTTGCCCTCGCCGGAAAAGTGAACGCCGTCGTTACCGCCCCCATAACAAAAGAAACGCTTAAGATGGCGGGCTATCCGTATCCGGGGCATACCGAATTGCTGGCCGAGCTTACCGGGACGGCGGACTTCGCCATGATGCTCAGCGGCTGGTCGACCGGCAGCGGCCAGGGCCGCGGCGCACAGGAGACTGGCCACAGGTATGCCGGCGGCGGACAACAGACGGGCGGAAATGTGCTCCGTGTCGTCCTTGCGACTATACACGTGCCCCTGAAAGACGTGCCTGGCCTGATTAAGAAAGCGGTCGTTCTCCGGACGATACGCCTTGCGGATATGGCCTGCCGGAAGATGGGGATTCCGGAGCCCAAGGTTGCCGTCTGCGGCCTGAACCCGCACGCGGGCGAGGGCGGGCTTTTCGGGGACGAGGAGATAAACGAGATTGTCCCGGCATGTCTTGAGGCCAAAGACACAGGCATAAACGTATCCGGCCCGCTGCCCGCCGACACGCTGTTCCACCGGGCGTACAACGGCCAGTTCGACGCCGTCGTGGCCATGTACCACGACCAGGGCCTTGGGCCGCTCAAGATGTTCGCATTCGGAAACGCGGTGAACGTTACGCTTGGGCTTCCGATTATAAGGACTTCGGTAGACCACGGCACGGCTTACGACATAGCGGGCAGGGGTATAGCCAGCCCGAACAGCCTTGTCGAGGCCATAAAACTCGCGGCGCGCATGGCGGGTATGAAGAAATAAGAGGGCCGTGCGAGGGGGAACATATGTCAGTAATGTGGACGCCGGATCTGGCCGTGGGCGTCAAGGTGATAGACGAGCAGCACAAGGAGATATTCAGGCGGGTGGACGGTCTGCTTGAAGCCTGCAAGGCCGGAAAAGGGAAAGACGCCGTGGAAAAGACGCTGGACTTCATGGAGGATTACCTGGTGCAGCACTTCGTGGCGGAAGAGAACATCCAGCTGCACTACTCGTATCCCGGCTATGCGGCGCACAAGCAGGAGCATGCGGGATTTATCCGGGATGTCGCGGCGTTAAGGAAAAAATTCAACAGGGAGGGGCCGTCCCTTATGATGGCCGCCGAAATAAGCAGGACGCTGGTCGACTGGCTGGTGAAGCATATCAAGAAGTCCGACATGGAGCTTGGGGCGTTCCTGAAGCTCTCCAACATAAAACATTGACCGGCGTCCCTCCCAAAAAATCCCTCGGCCAGAACTTTCTCGTTGACGAAAACATCGCCTCCCGGATAGTCCGCTCCGCTTCCCTGACCAGGGACGATGCCGTAGTCGAAATAGGCCCCGGCCAGGGCGCATTGACGCGGGAACTGGCGGAGAAGGCCGGAAGCGTAACAGCCATAGAGCTGGACGAGCGGCTGGCCGGGCATCTGAAGGAAAACCTTGGCGGCCTGCCCAACCTCCAGGTCGTATCGGGCGATGCGCTGGCATTCCCGTACGAGTCCCTGCCGGGCAAGGTCAAGGTCGTGGCGAACCTGCCCTACTACATCTCCACGCCGATAATCACAAAACTGCTGGGCGCGCATGATAAAATATCCTCCATGATACTCATGCTCCAGAAGGAGGTCGCACAGAGGATTACGGCGTCTCCCGGCGGCAGGGATTACGGCTACATGTCCGTCATGGTGCAGTTTTATGCAGAGGCCGAGATGCTGTTCTCTGTGCCGAAAGAGGCATTCAGACCCGTCCCGAAGGTGGATTCCGCAGTGGTGCGCCTTAATCTGCGTAAGGCCCCGGAGGACGTTTCCGACGCTGTTTTCTTTGAAAGGGTCGTTAGCGCGTCGTTTTCGAAACGGCGCAAGATGCTCAGGAATTCCCTTAAAAATTCAAGCGTTATCCCGCCGGATAGATTCGATTCCCTGATGGAGCGGCTCCTGGTGTCGGGCATAGACCCCTCCCGGCGCGCCGAGACGTTCTCGCTCTCCGAATTCGTCCTGATGACCGAAATTTTGTTTGAAAACCGGGGCTTATAGTGTTATACTGAATGTTTCCGGCTTTCTTTTGCCGGTCTTCTTTCACCCAAAAAAGGCGCTCCCCGCATGGCGGATTCTGCCCGAAACACAGCCCCCGGCCACTCTCAGAAGGCCCGTTCCGAGGCCGGTCTGCCTGAGGCGGCTCCAGCCGCCCTGTCCGTCATCCCTCTGGGCGGCGTGGGCGAGATAGGCCTTAACTCCACCATCCTCGAATACGAAGGCGAGATGGCGCTCATCGACTGCGGACTGATGTTCCCCGACGACGAGATGTTGGGCGTGGACATCGTGATACCCGACTTCTCCTACCTCTACCAGAACCGGCACAAGCTAAAAGGCATCGTCATCACCCACGGGCACGAAGACCACACCGGGGCGCTCCCGTATCTTCTGAAGGAGATTAACGTCCCGGTCTACGGGACGCTCCTCACCCTGGGACTCATAAAGGAAAAACTCATCGAGCACGGCCTCGACGACGCGGTCGAGCTTGTAACGGTGAAGCCCAGGGACAAGGTGGAAATAGGGCCGTTTACCTTCGAGTTCATACGCGTGACGCACAGCATCGTCGACGGCGTGGGCCTGGGGATAACCACGCCCGTGGGGCGGATTGTCCATACGGGGGATTTCAAGATAGACCCGACCCCCGTGGACAACGAGCTCATGGACTTCAACCTCTTCTCCCAGTACGGCAGGGACGGGGTAACGCTATTTATGTCCGACTCGACGAACGCCACGCAGGGCGGCTTCACGTTCTCCGAGAAGGAAGTCCGGCGCGCGTTCGAAGACATATTCGCCAAGACGAAGAAGCGCATCATAATCGCATCGTTCGCATCCAACATACACCGCATCCAGCAGGCGGTGGACGTGGCTGCGATGTTCGACAGGAAGATAATACTGAACGGGCGCAGCATGGTCGAGAACGCGGGCATCGCCACGGACCTGGGATACCTCAAAATCCCGGACGGGATGCTGAGACGCCTTGAAGACTTGAAAAACCTGAAGGACGAGGAGGTCGTCGTCATCACGACCGGCAGCCAGGGCGAACCGATGAGCGCGCTTAACCGCATGGCGATGGACGAGCACAAGTTCATCAAGATCAAGCCCGGCGACACCGTGATTATCTCGGCCAAGATTATCCCCGGAAACGAGAAGTCGATTAGCCGGATAATCAACCACCTCTTCATGCGCGGCGCGGACGTGAAATACGAGAAGACATCCGAGATTCACGTCTCCGGACACGCCAGCAAGGAAGAGCTGAAACTCATGTGGAACATGATTCGCCCGAAATACTTCATCCCGGTGCACGGCGAGTACAGGCACCTCATATCCCATGCGAACCTGGCCAAAAAGGTCGGCATCCCGGAGGAGAACATCTTCGTCCTGAAGGACGGCGACGTGGTGGAGTTCGACGGCATGGGCGCGAGAAGGGCGGGGTTCGTTTCGGCGGGGCGCGTGTTCATAGACGGCAAGGGCATAGGAGACGTGGGAGACGAGGTGCTGCGCGACCGTATGCGCCTCGCGCACGACGGCGTGGTAATATGTATAATCGGCCTGGAAAAGCTCACGGGAAAGGTCGTCTCCGGCCCGGACATAATCTCGCGCGGGTTCATATTCGAGGACGCGTCCTCCGAGCTTATGCTTGAGGTAAAGGACGTGGTTGACGACCTGCTCGTTACGATGCTGCCGGAAACCAAGGCCGAGGTAGGGCTTGTGCAGAACGCGGTTCGCGCGGCGCTCAAGAAATTTATAAAGAAGCGCATGAGCCGGCTGCCGATGATTCTGCCGATTGTGATGGAGATATGATTTAAGGTATTATATTAAGTGGAGGAAGGTAATGGAAGACGTTTTAAATATCGCGGGTATCTCGTTTCGTTCGCGGCTGTGGATAGGCACTGGGAAGTATGCGTCCTTCGCCCAGACGAAGGAGGCGGTGGAGGCATCCGGGGCGGACGTGGTAACCGTGGCCGTCAGGCGGACGAACATCACGGACAGGAAGTCAGAGAACCTGCTCGACTACATCGACCCGAAGATATATAAAATCCTCCCGAACACCGCCGGATGTTACAGCGCCGAAGACGCCATGCGCTACGCCCGGCTTGCGCGCGCGGCGGGGATTTCCGACATGGTGAAGCTGGAGGTCATCGGCGACGAGCGCACACTCTTCCCGGACAACGACGCGACGCTTTACGCGACCAAGGAGCTCGTGAAGGAGGGCTTCATAGTGTTCCCGTACGTCTCCGACGACCCGGTGATGTGCAAAAAGCTGGAGGATGCGGGCGCTGCGGCGGTAATGCCGCTTGCGGCGCCTATCGGCTCCGGGCTTGGAATAAGAAACCCTTACAACATAAAAATAATCCTGGAGACTGTGAAAGTGCCGGTAATCGTGGACGCGGGCGTCGGGACGGCGTCGGACGCGGCGTTTGCTATGGAACTCGGCGCCGCGGCTGTGCTTATGAATACCGCAGTCGCCGGGGCGAAGGACCCCGTCGCGATGGCCAGGGCCATGAAGCTCGGCGTGGAGGCGGGGCGTCTGGCGTATAACGCGGGCAGGATACCGAAGAAACTCTACGCGACGGCGTCGAGCCCGATAGAAGGGATGCTCTGATTTTGGAATTCTGTTTCTACCTCATAACCGACAGGAAACTCGTGCCGAAGGGGAAGACCCTTGAGCAGGCGCTGGAGGCCGCTTTCTCCGCAGGGGTGAAGGGCGTGCTCCTTCGGGAGAAAGACCTGCCGGACTCCGAGCTTGTCCCGCTCGCAAGGCGGGTGCGGGACCTTTCGCTTCGGTACGAGGCGAAGATGATTGTAAGCGCGCGTCCGGACATCGCGGCCACGGTCGGCGCGGACGGGGTGCACCTGACTGCCGGGCTGCCGGCCTCGGACATAAAAACCGCGCGAAGGCTCCTGGGGGACGAGAGATACATCGCCGTCTCGACGCATTCGCTCGAAGAGGCGCTGAAGGCCCAGGACGGAGGCGCGGATTTTCTTACCTTCGGCCCGGTTTTCAGGACGCCGTCGAAGGAGCATTACGGAAAGCCCGCGGGCCTTGGCGCGCTGGAAGAGGTATGCGGGGAGGTAAAAATACCGGTGTTCGCCGTCGGCGGGATAAAGGCCGGAAACGTAGCGGAAGTCCTTGAGCGCGGCGCGTTCGGGATAGCGGTCATCTCGGCGGTATTCGGCGCAGGCGACCCGGCGCTTGCGGTAAACCAAATAATGGACGTTATTAGATCATACAGGATGGGAAGGTGCGTATAGAGCGGCCCGGGCCGCTTCATCCACGAATGTAATGGACATGGATTTTCCCTATAAAACCGAAAGGTGCGTTTGATGCCCACAAGGATGGAATTGGCAAGGGAAGGGAACCTGACGCCGGAGATAGAGGCGGCGGCGAAGTCCGAGTGTCTGCCTCCGGAGTTCCTTATGAAGGGGCTTGCGGAAGGGACGGTCGTGATATGCAAAAACAGGGTGCACGAAGGCATCGCTCCGCTCGCCGTCGGGAAGGGAACCCGGACAAAGATAAACGCGAACATCGGCACATCGAAGGACAGCTCCGACATAAACAACGAGCTTGCCAAGCTTGAGGCGGCAATCTCCCTCGGCGCGGACGCCGTGATGGACCTCTCCACAGGCGGGCCTGTGAAGGAGATACGGAGGAGGCTATTGGAGAAAAGCTCCGTCGCCGTCGGCACCGTGCCGATATACCAGGCGGCGGTCGAGGCGGCCTTGAGAGGCTCCGTCGTGGACATGACGGGGGACGACATGTTCCGCTCCATAGAAGACCAGGCGGCGCAGGGCGTGGACTTCGTCACGGTACACTGCGGCGTTACGCTGGAATCGGTCGGACGCATAAAAAAGGAGGGCCGCATCCTCGACGTTGTCTCGCGCGGGGGGGCGTTCCTTGTCGAGTGGATGGTGGTGAACGGCAGGCAGAACCCGCTCTACGAGGACTACGGCAGGCTCCTTGAGATTGCGAAGAAATACGACCTCGTCCTCTCGCTCGGCGACGGGCTTCGGCCCGGCTGCCTCGCCGACGCGACGGACAGGGGGCAGATAACGGAGCTTGTTACGCTTGGCGAGCTTACCCAGGCCGCATGGGACGAGGGCGTGCAGGTGATGATCGAGGGGCCCGGGCACGTGCCGCTGCACGAGGTCGAGACGAACATAAAAATCCAGAAGGCGCTGTGCAAAGGCGCACCGTTTTATGTCCTGGGGCCGCTCGTCACGGACATCGCCCCCGGATACGACCACATCACATCCGCCATCGGCGGCGCTGTGGCCGGGATGGCGGGCGCGGACTTCCTGTGCTACGTTACGCCTTCCGAACACCTGCGCCTGCCGGACGTCGAGGACGTGAAGGAAGGAGTCGTCGCGGCCAAGATCGCCGCGCACGCGGCGGACGTTGCGAAGGGGCTACCGGGCGCGATGGATAAAGATATTGCTATGGCGAAGGCCCGAAAAGCGCTGGACTGGGAGGGGCAGATTAATCTCTCCGTGAACCCTGAGAAGGCCCGCGCGCTCCATACCCCCGGCCAGGGCGAGGGCACGGACGCCTGCACGATGTGCGGGGAATTCTGTGCGATTAAGCACGTGAACGAATACTTTAAAAAGTAAGGGGCGTATGAAAAAAATTATACTCGCGTTAATCCTGCTTTTGATTTCCTCGCCCGCCCTTGCCATGACGGCGAACGAGCTGGCGGGGAAGCTCCAGGCGAGCTACGACAAGACGCATACCCTCAGGGCGGACTTCACGCAGGTCTCCGTCGTGAAGGCCATGAATCTACAGAAAACCGCCTCCGGCACTCTCATAATAAAGAAGCCGGGGATGCTGCGCTACACGTACACGAAGCCGGAGAACGAGGAGGTAATCTTAAAGGGCGGAAACCTCATCATGTACGTCAAGTCCACCAACCAGGTCGTCGAGAAAAAACTCTCCCGCGCGCTGATGGACAAAACGCCGACGACCTTCCTTGCCGGGACGGGAAAGATTACGGACTCCTTCGACGTCAGGATTCCGGCAGGCTCGAAGGCGCGCTATGACCTTGAGCTTATCCCGAAGGGGAATAAAACGGGCGTGGAGAAGATTACGCTCAGCCTTGACCCGAAGACCTTCGACATCCGGAAGTTCACCTTCGTCGAAACTTCGGGCAACGTGAACACCATCGAGCTAAGCCATGTAAGAATAAACAAGGGCGTGAAGGACAGCGCGTTCGATTTCAAAATACCGAAGGGGGCAAGTTTAATTTCGGAATAGGAGGTCTTATGGCCGCGGAAAGCTCTTTCGACATAGTATGCAATATCGACATGCAGGAGATGGACAACGCGGTGAACCAGGCGATGAAGGAGATCGGGCAGAGGTTCGACTTCAAAGGGTCGAAAAGCGACATCCTGCTTGACAAGGTCAAGGGGACCCTGACTCTTTCCACGGAGGACGACTTCAGGCTGAAGGCCCTGACCGACATACTTCAGACGAGGGTTATAAAGCGGAACATCTCGCTTAAGACGCTCTCCTACGGGAAGGTGGAAGAGGCCTCCGGCGGGACGGTGCGCCAGGTGATCACGCTCCAGCAGGGCATACCGCAGGAGAAGGCGAAGGAGATTGTAAAGCTCATAAAGAACGCGAAGCTGAAGGTGAACGCATCCATACAGCAGGACCAGGTGAGGGTCTCCGGAAAGAGCAAGGACGACCTTCAGCAGGTTATTTCGCTCCTTAAATCCCAGGACCTGGGTATAGACATGCAGTTTGCAAACTACCGGTAGTTTATGCCGCACAAAAAGATACTTATCGTGGACGACGACCCGGACATCCGGCGTGTCGTAGAGACGGCGCTTGGCCGGGAGGACAGGGTTTTCATTACCGCGTCCAACGGGGTGGAGGCCGTCGAGAAGGCGTTCTCGGAGCTTCCCGACCTCGTAATCCTCGACATAATGATGCCCCGGATGAACGGCTACCAGGTATGCCGGCTGCTCAAGAACGAGCCGCTTACCTGGGACATGCCCATCATGATACTCTCCGCGAAATACAAGGAAAAGGACAGGCTCTACAGCATGTCCATCGGCGCGGACGAATATATCGTGAAGCCATTCGGGGTGGAGGACCTGATAGACAGGGCGGAACGCCTGCTCGCAAGGCATCCGAAGGATGACAAGGCCTGTCCCGTCGCTGCCCACGCGCCCGTCAACGAAACGACCCTGCTCTCCCGCGTCAATTCGCTTCTCGACAGGAAGCTCCAGGAAATGACCTTCCTCCAGCACATCACCAGGGCGATTGTCGGGACGTTCGACGAGGACAGGATAATGCGGACGGCGCTCCAGGGGATAAAGACCGAGGTGGGCTACCGCCGCTCGGCGCTTATGATGCTGGAGAACGGCGCCTTGAGGGAGCGGCTTTCCCTGGGCTATGCGCCGGGGGAGAGGCCGTTTATCGAGCAGGGCCTGCTCCCGGAGATACAGACGCGAAAGGAGGCGGCGGTGCTCACGGTTCAGGGTGGAGCCGTTAACCAGCGGTGCGTAGTCCCGATACTTTTCCGGGACGGGCTTAAAGGCATCGTGTTCCTCGAAAGGGGGCTTGACGAGCCGCCGTTCTCCGCCGACAGGATAAACCTTATCTCGACTCTCGCGGACCAGCTCGGCATGGCGCTCGAGAACGCGAACATGTACCGCACGACGCTGCACCTCTCCATAACGGACAGCCTGACCGGGCTTTTCAACGCGCGATACCTCTACGAGCGGCTCGACAAGGAGATCTCCCGCGCGAAACGCTACGGGCACCCGCTCTCGCTGTTCATGCTCGACATAGACTATTTCAAGAGGTTCAACGACACCTACGGACACCTAAGCGGAGACGAGGCCCTAAGGCAGGTCGCGCTCGTTCTGAAGGAGAGCTCCCGCGGGACGGATACCGTCGCGCGCTACGGCGGCGAGGAGTTCTGCGTGATACTCCCGGAGACGGACGCGGGCAGCGCGGAGATAATCGCCGAGCGCGTCAGAAGGGCGGTGGAGGCGCATCCCGTGCCCACGGGCGCGGGGGAGGAATCCGTAACCCTTACCGTAAGCATAGGCATAGCCCAGATGCCGCCGGCCTTGAGTTCCGCCGAGGATCTCGTGCGCGTCGCCGACAAGGCGCTATACCAGGCGAAGTTCGCGGGCCGAAACACCGTCCGCATATTTAAACAATAATCTCTATCGCCTGTAACCTGTTCCGCGCCTCGTTCGTCTATTAACCTGAAACCGGTTTCTCAGGCAACCATCCCAAGGAGGAACTTATGAGGAAAATACTCGCAAGACTGGCAATTTTAACGCTTTTCGCCGCCGCGCTTACGACCGCCGGCTCGGCATACGCAAACGCTGGCGCGATGCACAGCCGATGGGGCGCGAGGAAGGCCGAGGCGAGAAAGGTCATTGCCGCCCTGAACCTCACCGGCGCTCAAAAAGCGCAGATGGGGGCCGTGGCCGGGAAATACAGGCCTGAGATTAAGCCTCTGCTCAAGAACCTCAGGGTCGAGAGAAAGAAACTCGGCGCGCTTATGAACGCAAATAAAATCGACGACGCCGCAATCAGGGCGCAGGCGGGCAAGGTCTCGTCCATAGGCGCGGACCTCGCCGTGAAACGCGCGCACGAGATTTCCGAGCTCAAGGCGGTTCTCACGCCGGAGCAGATGCAGACGCTGAAAGACAGCAGGCTGAAGCCCGGAGTCGTCCTGACGCTCGCCGCCCGGCGCGCCGGAAAAAGATAGCGCTTCCCGGCAATTCCCAGCCGGATGAGTCCGGCGGACGCCCCGTTTGGATTTGCCTCCTTTGCGGGTCGTCTGCCGGACGCCACTCCCGCCCGATTTCACACATATCCGTTTCAGTGATATAATATTGAGTATTAGTCCTAAAACGGAGGTGTGAAAAATGAAAAAGTCTTTTGCATACGTGCTGGTTTTCGCCGGCCTCCTGGCGGCGGTTTCGGTATACGCCTGGAGCGGGAAAAACATGCACAGTTCCGGCATGATGAGCAATCCGGCGGTGAAGGCCGCCGTGGTCTCGAAGTCCGGGGATACCGTAAGGCTCTACGCGCCGGACAACACCGTCCTGTGCAAGGGCGACGCGATACCGGTCTTCAGGACCAGCACCCTGGCCGAGCGTCTGCTGCCGGGCAGCAACAGCCCAACCGCCATGGACAAGATAATCTCCAGGGCGAACCTCTCCAATGCGAAACTGATTGGCGAGGTAAGGGTTGAGCGGCTCATCGGGACGAACTTCGCGGAAGGCAGGCTGATAGTCGGTGAAGCGGCCCACGGCGACATAGCGACAAAGCCAAGCGCCCAGTGTCTCACCCCGACGTCTCCCGCGAGCTGACCGGGCTGACCAAGTAACTCCCCCTCGTTATCAACAGGGGAATACGAGACTAAAGCCCGCCCTTGAATGTGGCGGGCTTTTTTTTGACAATTGCCTGAATTATACAGGTTTTTATTGCTATTGCTGCTGACTGTCCGGCAGTATCTGCTGCAACCCTTTATGCAACGCGGGCGTAACCTGCTTCTTCGCCCCGCCGCCGGTAACGCCTTTGTAAACGCCCTGGTATTTGGCCAGATCTTCCTTTATTGTCTTTACCGTATTGACATTTTTTTGCAGCTTGTTCAGGT
>JAJYGS010000036.1:0-1165 GCA_021785055.1 Nitrospirota bacterium
TTATTAAGGCGTACGCCAAGGGCTACTCAAGCTTCATCGAGATGCTCGTCGCCGTGGATATGGACTACAGGATTATCGGCATCCAGATACTCTCGGAGCAGGAGACGCCGGGACTTGGCGCCGAGATGGAGAAGAAGTGGTTCAAGGACCAGTTCAGGGGCAAGACTGAAGACCGTTTAATCGTGATAAAGGGCGAGACCCAGACCGACATACAGGCAATCTCCGGCGCGACGATCTCGTCGAGGGCCGTAACCAGCGGCGTGAAGGCGGCCATCGACGCCCTGCGCGCCGCGCGGGCGAAGGACAGGACGCTGTAGAGACATGGCGACGTCATACAAGAAATTAATTTTAAACGGCATCTTCTCGGAGAACCCGGTCTTCAGGCTCGCACTTTCGCTGTGCCCGGCGGTGGCCGTCACGACCTCGGTAATGAACGGATTTTTAATGGGAATCGCCGTCCTGTGCGTCATGACGATGGTGAACATCACCGTCTCGCTCCTTCGGAACCTCATCAACCCGAAGGTGCGCATCCCGGCGTATATACTCATAATCGCGACATACGTAAGCATAACGGAAATGGTGATGTCCGCATACGCGCGCGCGGCCTACAAGGATATGGGACTCTATATCCAGCTTATCGTCGTCTTCGCGATAATCATCTCCCGCGCGGAGCTTTTCGCAAGCAGGAACAAGGTACTGCCCTCCGCCGTGGACGGCTTCGGGATGGGGCTTGGGTTTCTTGGCGCGCTCGTGCTCGTGGGCGCGGTAAGGGAATTAACCGGCAAGGGGAGCATCGCGGGCTTTCACATAACCTCCGGGAGTCCCCTGCTTATCATGGTACTGCCGACCGGCGGTTTCTTCGTCATAGGGCTTCTGATGGGCCTTTTCAACTGGATCGACCAGAAATATTACGGCGGCAAGCCCGGCGGCGGGCCGGGCGGCGGCGGGGGACATCATTAATGTTCAAGGACCTTTTCACGATATTCATAGCGTCGGCGGTCATAAACAACTTCGTGTTCACGCGCTACCTGGGGCTTTGCATATTCTTCGGCGTGTCGAAGAAGATGGAGACCGCCCTGGGCATGAGCATGACCTTCACCGCCGTCATGGTCATCTCCGCCGCGCTCTCATGGCTTGTATACAACCTCGTGATGCTAGATCGGAA
>JAJYGS010000036.1:1175-11495 GCA_021785055.1 Nitrospirota bacterium
CGGCATCGTCGCGGGGTTTGTGCAGTTCGCCGACACGCTCCTTAAAAAGCTGAACCCCACGCTGTATTACAAGCTCGGCATATACCTTGTGCTTATTACCACGAACTGCATAATCCTGGCCGTGCCGTTACTCAACACGGACAATAACTACAACTTTCTGCAGAGCATTACGCTGGGCCTTGGCTCCGGCGCCGGGTTCTCCCTGGCGCTTATAATCATGGCGAGCATAAGAGAGCGCCTGGAGCTTGCGAACGTCCCGAAGCCCTTCCAGGGAATGCCGATAGCGTTCATCGTAACCGGGCTTATCGCGCTGGCGTTCCTGGGTTTCTCCGGCCTGATAACGATATAATTAGTAGAAATTATCGTTTAGGAATGTTAAAATTATGTCATTACTGAGCGAAGTGAAGAATCTGAATTTAAAAACAGGTGAATAAAAATTGCAGGAAGCCTTACATCCCGATTTATTGAACGTGGTGCTTAAAAGCCTCGCCTTCATGGGCGGTATCGGCGCGGTATTCGGCCTGGGCCTGGCCTATGCGGCGAAGAAGTTCGCCGTGAAGACGGACCCGAAGGTGCAGGCCGTGCGGGACGTCCTGCCCGGCGCGAACTGCGGCGCGTGCGGGTTCGCAGGATGCCAGGGCTATGCCGAGGCCGTCGTGGGAGACCGGAGCCTCTCTCCCGGGCTTTGCGCGCCCGGCAAGGCCGACGTCGCCGCCCTCGTGGCGAAGATTACCGGCAAGGTTGCGCCGGAGGTCGTCCCGATGGTCGCGACGGTGTTCTGCCGGGGCGACGAGTGCAAGGCGTCCAGGCGCTTCAAATACGAGGGCGTGAAGGACTGCCGGGCGGCCATACTCGTCGCCGGCGGGGACAAGACCTGCGTGTATGGATGCCTGGGCTATGGCACGTGCGGGAAGGCCTGCCCGTTCGGGGCAATAACGATGAGCCGGGAAAATCTGCCCATAGTTGACCGCGAAAAATGTACCGCCTGCGGCGTATGCGTCGCGGCCTGCCCTAAGGGCATAATACACCTTGCGCCCGCGGACAAAAAGGTGCACATACTTTGCAGCTCGCATGACAAAGGCCCGGCGGTAAAGAAGGCGTGCGGGATAGGCTGCATCGGCTGCGGACTGTGCGCGAAGGGCTGCCCGGAGGGTGCGATTGCAATGGACAATAGCCTTGCCGTTATAGACTACGCCAAATGCACGCACTGCGAGACGTGCGTCCTTCTCTGCCCGCAGAGGACGATTAGTGACACGCTCGACCCCTCAAAGGAGCAGGCCGAGCGCATAAAGCTCCCGAAAAAGGAGCCGCAGGCAAAGGCCGCCGCCCAGGAATAAACCGGAAAGTCCGTTGATGGCGGGGATGTTGAACGTATTTGGATGGAGAAAATAGCGGGGCTACTGGATTAGCTCTTAGGTTTGTCCTCTTTTTTCTTACCTAAAAAATTCGCTGCCATGCTTGCGATGGCTGGACCGCCAAAAACTGAGCCAGTTATTTCATGTCCATGAAGGGCGAGATAAAAACCCGCGCCGCCTATAATCACAACAATAGCAAATGCTAACCATTGACCTCTTGTGCGCGCCGCGCTATCATCTTTATCAATTTTTATATCTGAATCAAGGGCTTTCTTCTCGCATTCCCGTCTATGGTTAGCTTCACATTCCGCCAGAGCAACAATGCGTTCAGCAGAACCTGGGAGCACCTCATTATAAAGCTGAAGCAGGTCAGGCGGAGGCAACGGGCCCATGAAAGCCTGAACCTTAGTAGCCTGGATTTTTCCGCTGACTGAATTTAACGGATTTACAGGGACGGCATCATTAACTTGAGATGGATGCGCTTTTTTACTTCTTTTCCTCATACCACCTGTCGGATTGCGCTAAAACCTTACGAAAATCCCCGCCAATTTTCTTCCAATCTGAACACAATGCGTCGTGAACTGATTTGTGCGGGTGGTAATGTTTTGTCGCAGCCTCACGCGGGCCCGGCTGTAGGACAAAGGTGCCCGCGCCGTTAACAATACTTTTTAGTAATTTTGTCATTTTTGCAACTCCAGACAAAAATTTTAAGCTAATTTGCCTTTTCTTGTCAAGACAAAAAAGCTCAAGGAGATTCATTAAATTCTTTATATTCATTATACCATCCATAGCGATTTTCGTCATTCATCGGAGCAATTTTCTACAATATGCCGATTTTGTATGGCACGAAATCAATCTGCCCCCCCCTGCGTCCTAATCAGTTGATTTTTTGCCGAAGGCGGGTTATTATAAGTTGCAATTTGATTTTTAGTGTTTCCCACCGAGGAGGCCGCTTTTGAGAAAGACATTCGTCCTGGATACAAACGTCCTGCTTCACGACCCGAACTCCATTTTTTCCTTCAAGGACAACGACGTCATAATACCGATAGTCGTAATCGAGGAGCTCGACCGCTTCAAGAAGGGCCTGGACGAGATAGGCCGTAACGCCCGCCAGGTCTCAAGGCACCTGGACGAGCTGCGCATGAAGAACAAGCTCTCCGCCGGGGTGGACCTGGACAACGGCGGCAGACTGACGGTGGAGCTGAACCACAACCACAACGTCGAATGCCCGCTCCCGCCGGGCATGGAGATTACCGCGGCGGACAACCGCATACTGCTGGTCTCACTCTGCCTCTCAAGGGAGCAGGGGGCCGACAAGGTCGTGCTTGTGACGAAGGACACGAACCTCCGCATAAAGGCGGACGCCCTGGGCGTGCGCACCGAGGACTACGAGACCGGCACGGTGGACATATCCGAGCAGTATAGCGGCGAGGCGGAGTTAGAGACGGAGCCGGAGGCGCTGAACCAGTTCTTCGAGAAGGGCGAGATGGCCGTGGACGGCGGCTTTTATCCAAACCAGTTCGTGCTGATAAAGGACAAGACGAACCCGAACCATACCGGGCTTTCGAGGTATCACCAAAAGAAAAAGGCGCTCGTAAAGCTCATACACGGCAAAGACGCCGTCTGGGGCGTCACGGCCAGGAACAAGGAACAGAGCTACGCGCTCGACCTCCTGCTCGACGACGACGTGAAGCTCGTCACGCTCGTCGGCCAGGCCGGGACGGGCAAGACCCTCCTTGCGCTCGCCGCGGGCCTGGAGAGGACCGTCGAGGAGCGCACCTACAACCGCCTCGTGGTCTCCCGCCCGATATTCCCGCTTGGGCGCGATTTAGGCTTCCTGCCGGGCGACGTGGAAGAGAAGCTCAAGCCCTGGATGCAGCCGATATTCGACAACCTGGAGTTCCTCATGGGGCCTTCCGAAGGCCGGGGCAGGAAGCCCAAGGACTACCACGGGCTGGTTGACCTCGGCATGCTGGAGCTTGAGCCGCTTACGTATATCCGGGGCAGGAGCATGCCGAACCGCTACCTCATCGTGGACGAGGCCCAGAACTTGACCCCGCACGAGATAAAGACCATCATCACCCGCGCGGGCGACGGCACGAAGATCGTCCTGACCGGAGACCCGTACCAGATAGACAACCCGTACATAGACTCGGCCTCCAACGGCCTGACATTCGTAGCGGAGCGGTTCAAGAACGAATCGATTTCGGGGCATATTACGCTGAAAAAAGGCGAACGCTCCCGCCTGGCGGAGCTTGCGGCTGAGCTTTTATGAGAAAGCGGCTGTTCTTCTCTTTCGTATTTCTCCTTCTGCTCTCGGCAGCCGGTTCGCGCCACTGCCGGTGGTATTTCTCGCACCCGCACGCGAGCTATGCGGGCGCCGGGGCGTTCACGGTCGCGCATCACCACCGGCCTGCGAGACCGGCGCTCCAGTCCGTAAACGGCAACATCCTTTCGATTCCCATCCCGGCCCTGCCGGCACAGCGCTACCGCCTTCCTTTCGGGAAATTCTGCTTTAATTATAACGATACAATAAGACCTCCTCCCGCCGCTTAAGACCGGGCTTAACTTTGACATTCTGAACGATGTCTGTCATTCTGAGCGAAGCGAAGAATCCGCCTTTATGACTGTCGTTATGTCTCGACACGTGTCTTTAACAGGAGGAAACATATAATGAAGAACCTGAAAATCGTAACGATAATAGCCGCTCTCGGCGCAGTCGCAGTCCTCTCCGTCGCCGGCCTCGTCTTCTCCGACGAGGGGAGCAATGCCGCCCCGGCAAGCGGCGCGGCAATGACGAACGCCTCGACCGCCGCCCCGGCTGCGGCCCCGGCTACCGCTCCGGACACGGAGGAGTAAAAAGGGCCGAACGACCTTTCTCAAAACCCCCTCCGCACGGAGGGGGTTTTGTTTTAGCCGTCGTTTCGAGGCAGCCGAAGAATCCAAGGTTGACCGTAGAGGTCAGGTATCGTAACGCCGGACAAAATTCGTCCCAACCGTTCCATTTTTTGTCGTCCGATTGGTGAAGTTCACTCTCGGTAGATTTTACTGTTAACCGTGATAACGCCCTGTTTCACCTGAATTATTTTATAAAATCTTGAAATTTTTCTCCGGCATCGAAAACATGGCCGGAAATGGCCTCTGCGGGCGGGTTACGGGGCAGAAAAGGGGTGCGGGGACGGGGTGATTTTTGCGGACTTCCGGCGAGAATTACCTCTATATTACAATACGTTACGCCTAAAAATTCTGTTATTCCGAGCGAAGCGGAGAATCCGGTTTTGGCCCTCGTAACCCATTGGAAACATTGAAATCTCATTTCGCGTTTTCGCGGGTTTTTCGGGGTGTGGGCGAAATTAATAAATAATTCTTTATCCGATATTTCCAAAACGCCCGAAAAGAATAAAACCTCCCGCCTCCCCGCTTCAATATTTCTTGACTTTGCGGGGGAATAACGCTTATAATTTTTACGTTTAACCCTACGGAGGCAAAATGTTCCTGAATGCTCTCTTGGTTATCGGCGGGCTTTTGGTAATAGGCTGGGGCTTCTGGGCCGCGCACAACGCGAAAAAGCCGTTCGATCTTATCGGCTCGTTTTTAATCCTCGTCGGTCTTGCCGCCGCAATTATCGGAACGCTTCTTCTGTGCGTTCCGGGCTTTTTCTCTTCCTGAAAAAGAGTGTGAAAAAAATGGAAAAAGTCAGGATATTCAAGGCAGTTAGAAGCGCAATCATAGTAATCGTCCTGCTGGTCGCGATGGTATGGGTAAAGACCTATTTCTACGGACTTAACCAATACAGGCAGGGCGAAAAAGCCCTTGCCTCAGGCGACCTCAAAAACGCCATCTCCGATTACGAAACCGCCATCCACATGTATACCCCGTTCTCGAAATATGTCCCCGCCTCCGCCGAGAGGCTCTGGGAGATAGGCCAGGGTTTCGAGCGCTCCGGAGATTACGACTGGGCGCTCCTTGCATACCGCTCCATCAGGAGCAGTTTCTACGGCGTCAGGAGCCTCTATACTCCTTATAAAGACTGGATAATCCGCTCAGATGCCCAGATAAACGAGGTGCTGGCCCTTCAGGCCCAAAAGGACATGAAAACCGCTCCGCCCCAGGCCGGCGGACCGGCGGCAGGCCAGCCGACCGGCGGCAAGCCGGGCGACCGGCAGCACAAGGGGGAATAAATAGTGAGCGGGGTCCTTTTCGGCGCCACCCTTTTCCTTTATTTCCTCGCCACTTTCCACTACATCCTCTTCCTCATCAGCCAGCGCGAGAGCATAGGCAAGGTCTGCCGGCTTACCACCATCGTCGGGTTTGCCTTCAACACCGTCTTCCTCATCTACCAGATGGTGGACAAGGGCCATGTCCCGATGACCAATATCCGCGAGTCCCTGATATTCTTCTCCTGGGCGATTGTCCTTATTTACCTGATACTTGAATACAGGTGGAAGATACGGGTGATGGGCGCTTTCATCGTAACGATGGCCTTCGTTCTTATCCTGCTCTCCACGCTTTTCGCTCCAGGCAAAGCCCCGCTCCCGGAATACTTTTCGAGCGGCTGGCTTGGCGTCCATACGACGCTTGCCTTCCTTGCGTACGCCTCGGCCTCGTTCGCCATAGCCTTCGCCATCGGGCTGATGTATATTATCCAGGAGCGGCAGCTCAAGCACAAAAGCCCCGGCGCGTTCTACAGGAGGCTCCCGCCGCTCGACGTCCTCGACGAGCTTTCATACAGGGCGATTGTTATGGGTTTCCCGCTCCTGACGCTCGCCATGCTTACCGGGGCCGTCTGGGCGAATTCCGTCTGGGGCTCATACTGGGGCTGGGAGCCGAAGGAGATATGGTCGCTCATAACCTGGCTTGTATACGCCATATACCTGCATGCGAGGCTTATCACGGGCTGGCGCGGGCGGAAGGCGGCGTATCTTGCCGTTACGGGTTTTCTGATTGTCATATTCACGTTCCTCGGGGTGAGCCTGCTCATGCCGGGGAGACATGCGTTCAGGTAAACGGGCATTGGCAGGGGCGCAATTTATCGCGCTCATACCTGTCATTCCGAGCGCAGCCGAGGAATCTACAGTTGATTTTTGTAAATAAATAAAGTCAAAAGTGGGTCCCTCCGCTTCGGTCGGGACGACAATCGGCACAAGGGCCTTGATTATATGGAAATCGTCGTAGTCGGCATAAGCCACAAGACGGCCTCGGTGGAAATCAGGGAGCGCCTCTCCTTCCCGGAGGCGAGACTGCCGGACGCGCTCTCGAAGATGAAGGGCATAAGCGGCGTCGGAGAGAATCTCATCCTCTCCACCTGCAACCGCGTCGAGAGCTACGCGACCGTCAAGGACGCCTCCGGCGGAATGGAGCGGATAAAGCGCTTCTTTGTTGACTACCACGGCATGGACGGCGACGGCGTGAACGACTACATATACTGCCTTTCCGGCAGGGACGCCGTCCGGCACATATTCCGCGTGGCGGCCTCGCTCGACTCCATGGTCGTCGGCGAGCCGCAGATACTCGGCCAGCTCAAGGACTCCTTCGACCACGCCCTTATGAACAAGACCACCGGCGTGGTGATGAACCGCCTCATGAAGAAGGCCATATCCGTCGCCAAGAGGATACGGACGGAGACGAAGATTGCGGAATCCGCGGTCTCCATAAGCTTCGCCGCCGTAGAGCTCGCCAGAAAGATTTTCGGAGACTTGAAGGACAAGTCCGTCATGCTTGCCGGCGCGGGCGAGATGGCGGAGCTTGCGGCGAGGCACCTGGTAAATAACGGGGCAAAGACCGTCATGGTGGCCAACCGCACGTACGAGCGGGCGGTGGAGCTTGCGGCGGAGTTCGAGGGCGTCCCGGTGCATTACGAAGACCTTGTGCATGAGATGGCCCGCGCAGACATCCTCATAGCCTCGACGGGCTCTCCGCATTACATCCTTTCCGCGCACGACATGGCAAGGGTCATAAAGGAGCGAAAGAACCGCCCGGTATTCCTGATAGACATCGCCGTGCCCCGGAACCTCGACCCTGAGATAAACAGGATAGACAACGTGTATCTCTACGACATAGACGACCTCCAGGGCGTCGTGCAGTCCAACATAAAAGAGCGCCAGAAGGAAGCGGAGCTTGCATCCGGGATTGTCGAGGAAGAGATTGAGACGTTCCTTACGTGGCTTAAATCAATCGAAGTAGTCCCGACGATTGTCGCCATACGGGCCAGGGCGGAAGAGATGCGGGCGGCGGAACTTGAGAAGACGCTCTCGAAGATGGGCGATCTCTCGGAGAAGCAGAAGAAGCAGGTGGAGGCCCTTACGCAGGCGATAGTCAACAAGCTCCTGCACCACCCGCTCGTGGCCCTTAAGAAAAGCGCGGGATACCCTGAAAGCAGCAGCCATGTGGAGTCCGCGCGCGTGCTCTTCGGCGTGGACGAAAAAACGGAGCCGGACGGGCCGGAGGAGTCATCGGCGTTATCGGAGGCGGAGACGAGATAAAATGAGAGACAGAATAACCATCGGCACGCGCGGAAGCCAACTCGCGCTCTGGCAGGCGGAGTTCGTCCAGAGAGAGCTTCTGATGCGAAACCCCGGCGTTACGATAACGCTAATGAAAATAAAGACCACCGGGGACATGATCCTCGACGTCCCGCTGGCGCAGGTGGGGGGCAAGGGGCTTTTCGTCAAGGAGATAGAGGAGGCCATGCTCAAGGGCGAGATAGACCTGGCCGTACACAGCATGAAGGACGTGCCGACGTTCCTTCCGGACGCCCTGCACCTTTCCTGCATGTCGAAGAGGGAAGACCCCAGGGACGCATTCCTCTCGCGGGACTGGCCCTCTTTCAAAAGCCTCCCCAAAGGCGCATCCATAGGCACCAGCAGCTTAAGGAGGCAGTGCCAGCTCATGGCGGCAAGGCCGGATATAAAGGTGGAACAGCTCCGGGGCAACCTCGATACCCGGATAAGGAAATGCGAGGAGGGCCTCTTCGACGCCGTGATACTGGCCGCCGCGGGGATAAGGCGGATGGGCTGGGAAGAGAGAATAAAGGAGTATATCGGGCCTGAAGTCTGTCTCCCTGCTATAGGCCAGGGGGCGATAGGCATAGAGTGCCGCAAGGACGACGAATTTATAAACCATGCGCTTTCCGCCCTCCAGCACCAGGACACCTGGGACGCGGTAGTGGCCGAAAGGGCGTTTCTTGGAAGGCTCGAAGGCGGATGTCAGGTGCCCATCGCCGCCCATGCGACGGTTACGGGTAGCGGGAAAAAACTTAGGTTGTCCGGGCTTGTCGGGAGCGTTAACGGAGACAGGATTATAAAAGGCGAGATGGAGGCGCCCGTAAAGGAAGGGGCGAGGCTCGGCGTGGAGCTTGCGGAGAGCCTGCTTTCAAGGGGCGCGGACAGGATACTTGCGGAGGTTTACGGAAGAGAGCTTAAGGGCTACCAGGAGGGGTGACGATAATGTTCAGGAAATTTTTACCTGTGGTTCTGGCAGTGGTGTTTATTTTCGGATGGTGTTCCGCGCGCGCGGCCCTTGCGGACCAGGCCCGGAATAATCAAGTGCAGAAGGCCCAGGCCGGGAAGACTGATAAGGCGAAAAAGACGCACAAGGAAACGAAGAGCGAGAAGGCCAGGAGATATTACGGCAACGGCCTCTGGGCGGAGATGCAGGACAACTATAAGGAAGCGATAAAAGACTTTAAAACGGTTACCGAGCTTGAGCCGAAGAGCTATAAATCCTGGCTGCACCTGGCGAGGGATTACAGGAAATCCTCCCGCGCGATGGACGCCGTTTCCGCATTGAACAACGCGATAAAGCTGGAACCGAAGGCCCCGCAGGCATACCTCTCGCTGATGGAAGACTACTGGGAGCTGGGCGGGCTTGTAAAGAATGCCGTCAGTACCGGAGAAAAGGCCATGGCAAACGGCGTAAGCCCGGCGATTATACTGCCGGACATGGGCTGGTATTATTACCTTGCCAACGATAAAGCCAATGCGGAGGATTGCTACAAAAAGGCGTATAAAGCGAACCCGAAAAACTCCGTCCTGGTGAACGACATGGGACTGCTCCGCTTTTCCGAGGGCAGATACGATAAGGCCGCCGGCAGGTTCAGGCAGGCTGCGAAGCTCAATCCCGGCAGCGTCCTTGCGCCGTATTTCGAGGCCCTTTCCTACAACAAGCTGGGGAAGGAAAAGGAGGCGCTGGCCGCCCTGAAGAAGGCGGTAAAAAAAGACGGGAACCTTCAGAAAGAGTCGGCGGGATTCAACAGCAAGTTCTTCGTCCCCCCGACGGACCCAGGCGACCTCTCGAAACTGTTTGCAAAGCTTCAGCCCGCCCCTCCGGCCCTGAAAAATATGTCGGTAGCGGCCCCGGCCCTGAAGAATATGTCCGTGACTGCGCCTGAGAAAAAGAACAAGGGCACCGCGAAAGGGAAATGAAACCGGCATCAGTGGGGGCGCTCTCCGGCGTCCGCGTTATCGTTACCCGCGCGAAGGAGCAGTCCGGCGGACTGAGCGCAATGTTTGAAAGAGCCGGCGCGGAAGTAGTATCGGTGCCGGCCATAGAGACGGTTCCGCCGGAGGACAAGTCGGGCATCGACAGGGGGATTGAGAATCTTTCTTCCTACGACTTTGCGGTATTTACAAGCGCAAACTCCGTCAAGTTCCTCCTGCTTCGGATGGCCGAGCTTGGGAAGGGACTTGAGGATCTCAGGCGGCTCAGGATAGTCGCTGTCGGGCCGAAGACGGCCAAAGCGCTTGGGGAAAGCGGGCTTAAGGCGGACGTCGTTCCGGACGAATTTGTGGCCGAAGGGGTGGTTTCGGCCCTTGCGGGAGAGGGTGTCGGAGGCAAAAGATTCTTCTATCCGAGGGCTGAGGCGGCGAGGGACGTGCTGCCGGACGCGCTCCGGAAGGCGGGCGCGATAGTGGACGTTGTAACCGCTTACAGGACTGTCGCGCCGGATGGCCCGGCTGGAGATCGG
>JAJYGS010000043.1 GCA_021785055.1 Nitrospirota bacterium
TCGATGAAAAGGCGCTTGGCGAGCTGATAGAGTGGCATATCGCTTCGGGCACGGACGGCATAGTCCCCTGCGGCACTACGGGCGAATCCGCGACGCTCGGCTACGAAGAGCACGAGCAGGTCATCGAGTATACGGTAAAGAAGGCCGCCGGGCGCGTGCCGGTAATCGCGGGAACCGGCTCCAACTCCACGGAAGAGACGATCATGCTTACCGCGCACGCAAAAAAATCGGGCGCGGACGGCGCGCTCCTCATAACGCCCTACTACAACAAGCCCACCCAGGAAGGGCTGTACCGGCATTTCAAGGCGGTCGCTGACGCCGTGGACATACCCATAGTGCTCTATAACGTCCCTGGGCGGACCTCCGTCAACATGCTCCCCGCGACGGTCGCGCGCTGCGCCCGTGTAAAAAATATCGTCGCCATAAAGGAGGCCACGGCGAACCTCCAGCAGATCTCCGAGATTATCGAGCTCTGCGGCGATAACTTTACAGTGCTCTCCGGGGACGACTTCACCGTCCTTCCGACGCTTGCAATCGGCGGCAAGGGCGTAATCTCCGTAACGGCGAACGTCGTTCCTTCCGACATGGCGGGGCTTATCGACTCGTTCTTCGCGGGCGACATGGACGGCGCGAGAAAGATGCACTACAGGCTCCAGCCGCTCAACCAGGCCATGTTCTTCGAGACGAACCCGATACCCGTGAAGACCGCGCTGGGGCTTATGGGCAAGTGTTCCCCGGAGCTTCGGCTCCCCTTGTGCCCGATGAGCGACATCAATAACGAGAAGCTTGCGAACGCGATGAAGAAATACGGGCTGATATAGTGGGCGGGGGCCGGCAAGACAGACTTCATAAAGGTGTCTAAATGATAAATTGCATAGTTACCGGAGCCGCGGGCAGGATGGGGCGGCGGATTCTTGAACTGCTGATAGAAAACCCCGATACCGACGTATCCTGCGCCACGGAGAGAAAAGGCCACGAGCTTGTCGGGATGGACGTGGGCGATTACCTGGGCCTCGGGAAGAAGGGCGGGACAATTTCCGACGACCTCTCGGAGGTAATATCTTCCGGGGATGCCGTAATCGACTTCACGTTCCCGGAGGTGACGCTTGAGAACGCGAAGGTCGCATCGGCGGCGGGGAAGGCGATGGTCATAGGCTCTACGGGCTTCAACGAGAGCCAGCTTGAGCGGATGGCCGAGTTTTCCCGGCGTATCCCGATTGTCCTCGCGCCGAACATGAGCGTCGGGGTGAACCTGCTTTTAAAGGTGCTGAAGGACATGGCCTCCGTCCTGGACGAGGAATACGACATAGACATCGTGGAGACGCACCACCGGCACAAGAAAGACGCGCCTTCCGGGACGGCGCTGAAGATGGCGCGGGTAATCGCCGACGGGCGGGGCAGGAAGCTCGAAGACGTCGCGGTATATGCACGGCGCGGCAATATCGGCGAGAGGAAGAAAGGCGAGATAGGCGTCCAGGCGCTCCGCATCGGGGACGTCGTCGGAGACCATACCGTGATATTCGGGACGCAGGGCGAGAGGATAGAGATAACGCACAAGGCGTCGTCCAGGGACGTCTTCGCGCGCGGGGCAGTCAGGGCGGCCCTGTGGGTCGCGGGCAGAAAGCCCGGCCTCTACGACATGCAGGACGTGCTGGGGATAAAATAGGCACGCAACGCTGCTTCCACGGTCGTCATTCCCGCGAAAAGAATACCTGTCCAGAGCGACAGCGAAGACAGAAGGCGGGAATCCAGTGCTTGGAGGGCGTGGTTACCAGATGAAAAAAGGGATGACAATAGAAGAGAGAAAAAGATATGCCAAGAAACTTGGAGTATCAATAAACGAGATAGGCACATCCTCGGGTTTAGAATCTGAACCTGAATTAGATAGAAGAATATTGGAGAAAGAAAGTTCAATACGGGAGCAACGACTTTGGATACTTGCTGTAATTTCTGCTTTTGCTTCTGTCTTGAGTGCTTTGGCAGCATGGTTTGCTGTTATGTGCAAGAATTAATTTAAGTCACTGGATTCCCGCTTTCGCGGGAATGACGGAATACGGGCCGTCTATACATGTAGCTGCCCGATTTATCGGGCGCTTTGGATTGAATAAATGAAACTTATCCGCTACCTTAAAAACCACCTGGTATCACACGGCGTCCTGGACGGCGAGCTTGTCCAGCCGATTGCGGACATCAGGCGCATGATAACCCACGGAGACCCGTTTGCGCTCTCGGAGGTGAAACTGCTCGCCCCTTCCGCGCCTACGAAGATCGTCTGCGCCGGGTTGAACTACCGTGACCACGCCGAGGAGATGGGTTTTGCAATCCCTGAGGAGCCGGTCATTTTTATAAAGCCGCCGTCCGCGATACTGGAGCCGGGCGGGACAATCCCGTATCCGATGCTGACGCACCGCCTGGAATACGAGGCGGAGCTTGCGGTGGTGATCGGGAAGACCGCGAAGGGCGTGCGCGAGGAGACGGCGCTCGAATACGTCCTTGGATATACCTGCATCAACGACGTTACCGCGCGCGACCTCCAGAAAAAGGACGGGCAATGGACGCGGGCGAAGTCCTTCGACGGTTTCGCGCCGTTCGGCCCGTGGATAGAGACGGAAATCGAACCGCACGACCTGCTCGTCGAGGCGTATTTAAACGGTGAACGTAAACAGTCCTCCTCCACCGCGAATATGATATTCCCCGTCGAGCGCCTCGTCTCGTTCATCTCGCAGGTGATGACGCTGAACGCGGGCGACGTTATCGCCACGGGGACGCCGCCCGGCATCGGCAGGATGGAGAGGGGCGACAGGATAGAAGTGAGAATATCGGGCATCGGCTCGCTGATAAACACCATAGAGAATTAAGGAGGCCAAGGCATTTTGTCTGACAGCTATATTCAAAAACTTTTTTCCGAGAGGATCGGCGGGAGCCGGTTCGGGAAAGAGACGAAGATATACAAGTTCGAGAAGATAAAAAGGGCGAAGCGCGCGGCGCTTGCGGCCAATCCCGGCGCGGAGATAATAGACCTGGGCGTCGGCGAGCCGGACGAGATGGCGGCCAGGAGCGTCGTGAAGGCGCTCGCGGCAGAGGCCGCAAAACCGGAGAACAGGGGCTATGCGGACAACGGCATCCAGGAATATAAGGACGCGGCGGCAGAGTACCTGAAACGCGTATACGGCGTAAAGGGTATCGACCCGCAGAAGGAGATTTTGCACTCCATCGGAAGCAAGCCCGCGCTTGCGATGCTGCCTTATGCGTTCATCAACCCCGGAGACGTCGCGCTCGTTACCGTGCCCGGTTACCCCATCCTCGCCACGCACGCGAAATATGCGGGAGGCGAATCTTACCATCTCCTGTTGGAGGAGAAAAACGGCTTCCTCCCCCGGCTGGACAATATCCCGGCGGCTGTAAGAAGGCGCGCGAAGCTTCTTTATATCAACTACCCGAACAACCCGACCGGCGCCGTCGCAACGAAGAAGTTCTTCGCCGAGGTCGTGAGTTTCGCGCGTGCCAATAAAGTCGTCGTCGTGCAGGACGCGGCGTACGCGGCATTGGTATACGGGCGCAAGCCGCTTTCGTTTCTGTCCACGCCGGGCGCGAAGGAAGTCGGCGTCGAGATACACTCGATGTCCAAGGCGTTTAACATGACCGGCTGGCGGCTCGCGTTCGTAGCGGGAAACGAGCGCGTCGTCTCGGCATTCGGGCACATAAAGGACAACTACGATTCAGGGCAGTTCAAGGCGATACAGAAGGCCGGATGCGCCGCCCTTTCGCACCCGGAGATAACCGAAGCTACGACGGAGAAATACAGGAGAAGGCTCGCGGCGCTGGTAAAAATTCTGAAGTCTGCGGGCTTCGACGCGAGGATGCCCGGCGGCTCGTTTTATCTCTATACAAAGGCGCCGAGGGGCATAAAAGGCGGGCGGGGCTTCGAGAGCGCCGAGGACTTCTCCGAATACCTCATAAGGGAGAAACTCATCTCCACCGTGCCCTGGGACGACGCGGGCGCGTATATCCGCCTCTCCGCGACATTCGAGGCTAAAAACAAAAAAGACGAGGATCGCGTCCTGGGAGAGATAAACAGACGATTATCCGGAATGGAGCTTTTATTTTGAACAGATTCGACGGTCGTAAATTCGACGAGATGCGTCCTGTTAAGATCACCCGGAACTATCTGAAGGGCGTGCCGGGTTCCGTTTTGATAGAGGTCGGGGATACGAAGGTGATTTGCGCGGCCACGCTCGAAGACCAGGTGCCGCCTTTTCTTCGGAACAGGGGCGTCGGCTGGCTCACGGCGGAATACGGGATGCTCCCGCGCTCCTCGCCGCAGAGGATAAGGCGCGAGTCCTCCGCCGGGAAGGTCGGCGGCAGGACGCACGAGATTCAGAGGCTCATCGGGCGCTCGCTCCGGGCGGTCGTGGACTTATCCGTTATAGGAGAGCGCACCTTCACGATGGACTGCGACGTCATCCAGGCGGACGGCGGCACGCGCACGGCCTCCATCACCGGGGCCTTCATAGCGCTCTGCGACGCCATAGCCGACGCGCGGGCGAAGATGACGCTGCTTGTGAACCCGGTCAAGGACTATCTCGCCGCGGTAAGCGTCGGGGTTGTCGCGGGCGCGCCCGTGCTCGACCTCTGCTACGCCGAGGACAGCAAGGCCCACGTGGACATGAACGTCGTGCGCACGGGCCGGGGCGGGTTCGTGGAGCTTCAGGGCACAGCCGAGGGAGAGCCGTTCTCGCGCCCTCAGATGGACGGACTCATAGAGCTTGCGAACAAGGGCATCGACGAGCTCATAGCCATGCAGAAGGATGCGCTGGGGGACATGGTTTCACCCTGGCTGGTAAGGGTATAAATGGACCTGGTAATCGCGACGAGGAATAACGGGAAGCTCAAAGAGATACGTGCGATGCTCAAGGGGACGCGGATACGCGTATTGTCTCTCGACGACTTCCACGGCTGCCCGGACGTGATAGAGGACGGGAAGACGTTCCGTGAGAACGCGCTCAAGAAGGCGCGTGCCGTGGCGGAGTATACCGGGAAGACGGCGCTGGCGGACGACTCCGGGCTTTCCGTGGACGCCCTTGACGGCGCGCCGGGCGTATATTCGGCGAGGTTTTCCGGGCCGGGGGCGGACGATTTGAAGAACAACAGAAAGCTTCTGCGCATGATGAAGGACGTGCCGGACGGGGGGCGCGGCGCGGAGTTCGTTTGCGTGATGGCGCTCGCGGGGCCAAAGGGAAGCGGGGTAAAAGAGAGGACTGTGAAGGGCGTCGTGCGCGGGCGCATTACGCGCGGGATGCGCGGCCCCGGGGGCTTCGGTTACGACCCGCTATTTTATTATTCGCCGAAGGGAATGACGTTTGCGGAGATGGGGCCGGAAGAGAAGAACAGGGTCAGCCACAGGGCCCGTGCGCTGATGAAGATAAAGGCCCTGTTCAAAACAAGATAAACGGTTGATGGAGGTATAGCAATGCCGGTATACGAGTACAAGTGCAATGGCTGTGGGAAAGTGTTCTCGATGATGCGGAGCATGGGCGCGGGGACGGAAGGGGTCTCCTGCCCGGAGTGCAAGGGGACGGAGGTGACGAAGCTCCTCTCGGCGACCTTCTCGCCTGATTCCTCGAAGGCGATGCCGTCGTCGTTCGACATGCCCAAGATGGGCGGGGGCGGCGGATGTTCGTCCGGCATGTGCGGCTCCGGCATGTGCGGGATGTAAGGTCGAGTAATAATTGGCAGGGGTATTTTAGCTCGCTCAGGAGGTTCGCTCTGGCATCTCTAACGGCTCATTCGCTATGTCAGAAAAACTCGCTTCGCTCGGACAGTTTCTGCCATGGCCGTTCATTTCGCCGAGAGCTGCCGGGTCGCTCACCTATTCGCTCGCTTAACACACCCCTGCCAGCAGGAAACGCGGCGGATATATGAAAATAATTTCCGCCGAATTCATAAAGGCGGCGGTGGACGAGCGGGGGTGGCCGAAGGATAAGCTTCCGCAGGTGGCCTTCGCCGGACGCTCGAACGTCGGGAAGTCCGCGCTCATAAACAGCCTGGTGAACAGGAGGGGGCTTGTGAGGACTTCTTCCACGCCGGGCAAGACGCGGGAGATAAACTTCTTCCTGGTAAACGGGGCGTTCTATTTCGTGGATCTGCCGGGTTTCGGCTTTGCCAGGGTGCCGGGGAAGGTGCAGGAGTCCTGGGGGGAGATGATAGAGAAATATCTGCTGGAATCCCCCCGGTTGAATCTGATAGTATTCCTCCTCGACATCCGGCACAGGCCCGGCAATAACGACATGATAATGAACCGGTGGCTTGTGGAGAACTCGCTTCCGGCGGCATACGTGGCAACGAAGGCGGACAAGATTGCAAGGGGGGCGAGAAATGGATATATTAACGCAATATCCGGCGGGCTTGGAGTCTCGGCGGAGAGTATAATACAGTTCTCGTCCGTTACGGGCGAGGGAAAAGACAGGCTCTGGGAAACGATAAAGAAGTCCATAGCGTAGACCGGATAATAATGGAGGTGTTGCAATGGGCATAATCGGAAAGGCGGTGCTTGCATTGGCTATGATTGCGGTTACAGGCGGTTCGGCTCAGGCGAAGGACCCTGTTGCGGTTATAAAGACCGCGAAGGGCGACATTACCATAAAGCTTCTGAAGGAAGACGCTCCGAAGCACGTGGAAAACTTCGTAAAGCTCGCCGAGTCGGGCTTTTTTAACGGACTTACGTTCCACAGGGTCGTGCCGGGTTTTGTAATCCAGGGCGGAGACCCCTTGGGCAACGGCACCGGCGGCCCGGACAAGGCCGCGATGGAAAAGGCCTACGGCGGCAAGATACCCGATTACATCAAGCAGGGGCCTGGCGGGAGCGATTACACCCTGCCTGCGGAGATAAAGGCGCCTCATGTAGACGGCGCCGTCGCTGCGGCGAGGCTCGGAGACCAGGTAAATCCCCAGAGGCGCTCAAGCGGGAGCCAGTTCTATATCTGCATGGGGGCGCAGCACTTCCTGGACGGCCAATATACCGTTTTCGGACAGGTAACGAGCGGCATGGACGTGGTGAAAAAGATCCAGATAGGCGACAAGATGCTATCGGTAACGATAAAGGAAAAGTAAATGAAAACCAGGTATTACGCGGCTTTTGCGCTTGCGGCTCTCCTGGCGGCCCTGCCTGCCTGCACCGTCTTGAACTGGGGCGGGCCGCCGGCCGGCGCCAAGGCGTCCCAGGGCGATCCCGACAAGATATTCAAGCAGGGCGAAAGCCTGCTCGCCAAGGGCGATTACAAGCAGGCCCGCAAGAAATACAACGAGATACGCGCGCACGACCCGGAGAGATACTACGACGCGCTGGTCGAGGTGCGCCTGGGAGATTCCTATTACGAACAGGGCAGATACGCCGAGGCGGAGGTGGAATATAAACGCTTCTTGATGCTTCATCCGAAGAACAAGGCCGCGCCCTACGTGCTGTACCAGGTCGGGATGTGCAACTTCAGACAGATAGACCTCCCCGACAGGGACCCGTCCTTCGCACAGAACTCCATAAAGGATTTCTCCAAGCTTCTCAAGGACTTCCCCGGCAATCCCTACGAGGACGAGGCCAAGGAGAAGCTTCGGCTTTCCAGGGTCTTCATGGCCCGGCACGAGTTCGTAGTCGGCTGGTTTTATTACGAAAAAGACGACTACAAGGCGGCGGCCAGGCGCTTCAAGGGGATAATCTCCCGGTACCCCGGCAGCCAGAACGAGCCGAAAGTCCTTTATTATCTTGCGGATTCATACATCCGCCTGAAGAAATACGACGACGCCAAGGACACCCT
Source organism: Nitrospirota bacterium (assembly GCA_021785055.1). GTDB lineage: Bacteria > Nitrospirota > JACRHJ01 > JACRHJ01 > JACRHJ01 > JAKAHE01. The sequence continues at coordinate 7,809 of JAJYGS010000043.1, forward strand.
TGCGATGCTCTACCAGGGGCACCCGAACAACCGCTACGCCGAGAAGGCGAAGAAGGACCTGGCCGGTGAAATCCCGGCGAAGTAGCCGGATTTCGGCCCTATGCCCGAAAAAATGTCCTTGTTTTTCAGGCAGTTATAAAACCGCTGCCGCCAAATAAGCAGTCGTTTATATGAGGCGCAACTCCTTGCGGAATAAGAGAAATTTCTCTTATTCCGCATAAAAATCACCCCTTCCCCGCGCCCGTTTTCCGCCCCGAAACCCGCCCGCAGGGGCCGTTTTTGGCCGTGTTTTCGATACCGGAGAAAAAATTCTATTTTAAAGGAATAATCGCGCTGGAATAAGGAGTTATCGCGGTTAATAATAGAGGCTACCGAGAACGAACTTCACCAATCGGACGCCAAAGTACGGAACGGTTCGGGTGAATTTTGCCTGTCGTCCGATACCCGACCTTTACGGTCAACTGTGGATTCTTCGGCGGTGCCTCAGAATGACAGGCGGGGTGGTGTTCACGTCCGTCGCCCTCGGACGATTCTGAACGGGGGCCCAGCGTCTTTCAAAGTCGCTGGGTTCCCGCTTTCTAAGGGAATGACAAACAATTCGGGCGCAATGAATTGCGCCCCTACGATTTCATTACCTTCATCCCCCTCTTAAGCTAAGAGGGGGAGCGAGGGGGCGTTATGAAAATTTCCGGATTCCTAATTCAGCCCTTCCCGCTTGCCAGGTTCAGCGCGCCGCCGGCAAGGATCAACTCGTGGTCGCGTTCAGAGCTAAGCTGCGGGATTACCGCTACTTTCAGGCCCTTCGTCCTGTCTTCCAGCCTCGGCTTGTCGATGTTGGATATATCAAGCAGCAGTTCGTCGCCCTGGTCGATTTTGTCGTAATCGCCCGCGTCCCTGAACGTAAGCGGCAGGATGCCGAAGTTGATAAGGTTCGCAAGGTGTATCCTGGCGAAGGACTTAGTTATCACGGCCTTCACGCCAAGGAACATCGGCGCAAGGGCGGCATGCTCGCGGGAGCTTCCCTGGCCGTAGTTCTCGCCCCCGATTACGAACCCGCCGCCCCATTCCTTCGCGCGTTTTGCGAACCCCGCGTCCACCGCCTCGAAAACGAACTCGGAAATCTTCGGCAGGTTGCTCCTGAGCGGCAGGACCTTCGCCCCGGCGGGCATGATGTGGTCCGTCGTGATGTTGTCCCCGGTCTTGATGAGCACGCGCCCTGCCAGCTCCTTCCCCGGCCTCGGCGCGCGCGCAAGTGGAGCGATGTTCGGCCCCCGGACGACGGAAACGTGTTTGGCCTCCTCAGGCGGAAGAGGCTTGATGATTAGACCGTCGTCGGAGTTGTATTTCTTCGGCATCTTCACGACTACGGGCGGGATGCCGAGCCGGCGCGGGTCGGTTAGAACCCCGGTTATGGCCGCGGCGGCGCACGTCTCCGGGGAGGCCAGGATTACGCTTGCCGACTTCGTGCCGGAGCGGCCCTCGAAGTTCCGGTTGAACGAGCGCACCGTAACGCCGCCCGTCGGCGGGGCGAAACCCATGCCGATGCACGGCCCGCAGCCGGATTCGAGGACGCGCGCGCCTGCCTTTATCATGGAGGAAAGCCCGCCGGAGGCCGTAATCATGGACAGAACCTGCCGGGAGCCGGGCGAGATTCCGAGCGATACGGACGCCGGGACGACTCTTCCGTCGAGCATGGAGGCGACGGTCATAAGGTCTTTGTACGAGCTGTTCGTGCAGGAGCCTATGGCCACCTGCTGGACCTTGAGACCGGCGACCTCCGAGACCTTTTTCACCTTGTCCGGCATGTGCGGCATGGCGACCAGCGGCTCAAGCGCGGATAAATCGATTTCGATAATCTCGTCGTAAGCCGCGGACTTGTCGGCCACCAGCTTCTTCCAGGCGTCAACGCGCCCCTGGGCCTTGAGGAAGGCCTTCGTTATGCTGTCGGACGGGAATACCGATGTCGTGGCTCCGAGTTCCGCGCCCATGTTCGTAATCGTCGAGCGCGAGGGGACGTCGAGACTCTCCACCCCAGGCCCGAAATACTCGAAAACGCACCCGACGCCGCCCTTGACGGTCTTCAGGCGCAGGACTTCGAGGATTACGTCCTTCGCGGATACAAATGCCTGGAGCCGTCCCGCAAGCTTTACGCCGATAACCTTCGGCATCTTTAGAAAGAACGGCTGGCCCGCCATCGCCAGCGCGACGTCGAGGCCGCCCGCGCCCATCGCAAGCTGGCCTATGCCCCCGCCCGTGGGCGTGTGCGAGTCGGAGCCGAGGAGCGTCGTCCCCGGTGTCCCGAAGCGCTCAAGATGCACCTGGTGGCAGATGCCGTTTCCTGGACGGGAGAAGTATATGCCGTAGCGCGCGGCGACGGATTGCAGGAAGGCGTGGTCGTCGGGGTTCTCGAAACCGGTCTGGAGCATGTTGTGGTCAACATAGGAAACGGACAGGTCGGTTTTAACCCTGTCCACGCCCATCGCCTCGAACTGCAAGTACGCCATCGTGCCCGTGGCGTCCTGCGTGAGGGTCTGGTCTATGCGCACGGCAATCGGCGCCCCCGCCTTCATCTTTCCTTCCGTCAGATGCGCCTTGATTATCTTCTGAGTAACGTTCATGCCCATGAAGTTTCACCCCCTATAAATAAAATGACCGGCGGGAAGCGCCGGGCCAAAGTGACCTGCTATGATAATTATACAGTGGCAAAGGGAGGAGAGGCAAGAGAAATTCCTTACGACGCCTTTTCAAGCCGCTCGGCAACCCAGACCTTGAGAGTCTACGGCGAATTATACAGCTCGTCGTGGAAGGTGTATTCCAGTACATCCCCGGACAACCATGCAGTCATAGAAGGTTTCACCGACAACAGAGGGTCCGCCGCGTACAACATGAAGCTCTCGCAGAGGCGCGCCGATGCCGTCAGGAAATACCTTGTGGAAAAATTCGGCGTCAACGCCGAGAAGCTTTCGGCAAAGGGTTTCGGCAAGGGAAACCCAATAGCAAGCAACAAAACGAAGGCCGGGCGTCAGAAAAACCGCAGGGTGGAGCTTCATATAAAGCCTCTGAAGTAATCGGAGCTGATTAAAAAATGGAATGGGCCCCGGGATTCCGAGGCCCATTTTTTTTAATATCCGGTATAATTAAAAAAACCCCAAACAAAGGAGGCGAGACCATGAGAAAAGTTATTGTCGCATTTACAGCGCTTGCGCTTTTCTTCGCTTGCTACCTCACCGGAACAACC
>JAJYGS010000101.1 GCA_021785055.1 Nitrospirota bacterium
GCGCGACGTGTCTTTAAATCTGAAGGACGTCTCGGAAGAAACCAGGGCGCTCGTGAACAACCTGAACAGCGGCAGCATCTCCCGTATTTCCTCGGACAAGGAGCTTTACAACCGTGTGGAGCGCGTCTCGGAAAGACTCGATTCCATAATGGCGAAGGTGCAGAGCGGCCAGGGAAGCGCAGGTAAAATACTCACCGACGACAGGCTCTACAACAACGCGAACAAGTTCTTCACGGATGCGGACGCGCTCGTGCTGGACTTCAAGAAGCATCCGGCGAGATATATAAAGCTGTCGATATTTTAAATCACTTTATCCCCGCCGCCTTCAGATTCCCGACTACGATTATGTCCATTTTGTCCGGATGCAGGTATTTCTTCGCAACGTCCAGAACGTCCTCTTTCGTGACATTGTGTATCCCGTCGTAATACACCTCGAAGTAGTTCAGCCCAAGCCCGTAGAACTCAACCTGGGCCAGGAGGTCCGCCATCTTCGAATCCGTGTCCATCTTCTGGGCGAAGCTGCCGTAAATAAAGTTCTTCGCGTCGGAAAGCTCTTTGTCCGAGACCGGCGCGGCTTTCATGTTCTTGATAATCTTAAGAGTTTCGGTCATGGCCTTTACGGCCGTGTCGTTCTTGGTCTGCATCCCGACCGTGTAGGCGCCGGAATATTTGCGCGCGTCGAAGTAGCTGTAGGCGTTGTAGGCCAGGCCCATGTTGTCCCTTATCGTATTTAATATCCTGGACACGAACCCGCCCCCGCCAAGGATGTAGTTCATCACGTAGAGTTTGTAGTAGTCGGGATTGTCGCGCGCGACGCCCACGTGGCCCATGAGTATCGTCGCCTGCGTAACGTCCCTGTTTATATTTTTTCGTCTCAGGGCCGTCTTCGGCGGGGCCGGGATACTCGGCTTAGGCACCTTTTTCTGTTTCCAGGCCGCCATGTATTTATCGACAAGGCCCTTCGCCTCCGCCGGCGTGATGTCGCCCACGACCGCCATTATGCAGTTGTTGGGGACATAGAAGTCTTTATGGAACGCGACGATGTCGTTTCTTGTGATGGCGTCGAGCGAGGCGGCGGTGCCTTCCACGGGGCGTCCATACGGGCTTTCGCCGCCGAATACCATCTTCTGGTATGCCTTCTGGGCAACGTAGCCGGGGCTTTGCTCCTCGCGCAGTATCCCCGCCTTTATGTCCTTCTTCATCCGGTCTATCTCCGCCTGGGCGAACGCAGGCTGGATGAGCACCTTCGATAGGAGCGAGAAGCCGGTGTCCAGGTCCTTTTTAAGAACGGTAAGGTGCGCAGCGGCATAATCCGTGCTCCCGCCCACGCCAAGGGACGCGCCTATGAAGTCGATTTTCCCGGAGATATCCATCGCGCTCATGCCCGCCGCGCCCTTTGTCAGAAGCCCCGCGGTAAGGTGCGCAAGACCGGCTTTTTTGTAAGGCTCCATCACGGACCCGGCCCTGATTATCATGCCGATCGTAACCATCGGAAGCGAGTGGTTTTCTTTTACCAGAAGTATCATGCCGTTTTTAAGGACGTATCTCTTGCCGATAGGCCCCTTGAAGCGCGAGATATTGAACTTGGGCTTAGGCAGCGCGTCCTCTGCCGCCCCGCCGGTTTTGGCGGGTTTCGCCTGGGCCAAGGCGGGAAGCGATACAAGCGTGATGAATACGATCAAAATAAACCGGGCAAGATATTTTCGCATGATACCCTCTCTTGAATAAGTCGCTGGATTCCCGTCCCGACCCGCTTAAACGGGTGCCCCGGCGGGAATGACAATACTATATCCCCGCCGTCAGCGTATCGGCCCGCCTGCGGGAGCGGGGGCCATTTTATGGGTTACCGGGAGCGGGATCAGTATGCCGACGGTGCTGTTGTCCGCAGTCAGGTATTTCTTCGCCACACGCTGGACGTCTTCCGGGGTAACCTTCTTGATATTGTCTATGTAGGTGTTCAAAAGTCTCCAGGATGCGACGGACTCGTATATCCCAAGCATCATGGCCCGGTAGAAGTTGGAGTCCTGCCCCATGATGAAACCTGCCTCTATCTGGTTCTTCGCCTTTTGCAGTTCATGCGCGGACACTGGCGTTGTCTGTATCTTCTTTATCTCGTCGTATACCGCCGCCTCGGCCTCTTTGGCCGTCTTGCCTGGCATCACGCCGACGGAAAAGGAAAACGTGTTGGGATCTTTTGAAACCCCCTCGTAGTCGGCATCGGCATACTGGGCAATCTGCTTTTTGTAGACAAGGTCTTTGTAAAGCCGCGAGCTGTTGCCGCCGGAGAATATGGTCTCAAGGACGTCCAGCGCGTAGTAGTCCTTGCTCTTCCAGTTCGGCGTGTGATAGATAATGTCAACCGTTGGAAGCTCCGCCTGTTTCTTGAGATATACGCGCCTCTCGCCCTGCTGGGGCGGCTCGGAAACGACGACCTTGGGAGGCTCGGGGCCTCTGGGTATCGGGCCGAACCACTTCTTTATCTCCTTGATGGTCTTCGCGGCGTTTATGTCGCCTACGACGACTATCGTCGCGTTGTTCGGCATGTAGTAATGCCTGTAATGCCTCCTGACGTCCTGGATGGTATAGTGCTTGATATTGTCCATCCAGCCTATTATCGGCCAGTGGTACGGGGCCAGGACAAACGCCGCCGCCTCCGTCTGCTCGCCGAGCGCGGCCTCCGGGTTGTCGTCCGTCCGCATACGGCGCTCCTCCTCGACGACCTTCCTCTCTTTCTGGAAGGCGGAGTCCTTCAGAAGAAGCCCGTTCATCCTGTCGGATTCGAGGTCGAATGACAGCCAGATGTAATCCGAGGCGAATGTCTGGAAAAACGCGGTGTAATCCTGGCTGGTGAAGGCGTTGTCGTTCCCGCCGTAGCGCTGGACTATCCGGGAGAACTCCTTCGGTCCGAAGCGCTTTGAGCCCCGGAACATCATGTGTTCCAGCATGTGCGATATGCCGGCCTTGTCGTATCGCTCGTAGCGGGAGCCTACCTTATACCATATCTGGAACACGGCGTCGGGCGCCTTATGCACTTCGAGCAGCAGCACCTTCAGGCCGTTTTTGAGCGTATATTCCTTTACGTTCTCGAACCCGCTCTTTGCAAAAGCGGGGAGAGAAGCAAAAACAATGAGGAGTGTTAAAACGACCTGGATAAAATACTTCCGCATTTAAATGCCCCCTTTCGGAACAGCCGGTTTTCTTTTTATCTCTTAAGCGATGCGTTATAGATTTCTTTCCTTGAAAGCCCGGTAATCCTTGCGGCCTCAGCCGAAGCCGCTTTCCTGGACAGCCCCTTCTCGCGCATGAGGCTCTCCATAATCGCCGCCGGGTCCACTGCCTGAACCGGCGGCGGTTCGCCCATAAGTCCTTCGATAATCAGCGTGATTTCCCCGCGCATGCGGGCAGAGAGGCCTTTGGAAGATGGACCTTCATCGCTGCCCGCCGTGCAGGAAGACATATCCTCGACGGCTATAATTATATCAGAAATATTGCCGCGCAGCGTGTTTTCGTGAATTTTTGTCAGCTCCCGCGAAAGCGAGACGCGCCTCTCGCCCATAATCTCGCGGACGTCAAGCAGGGTTTTAAGTATCTTGTGCGGGGCCTCGTAGAGAATTATGGTGCGGCGTTCATGTTTCAGAGAATCCAGCTTCGAGAGTCTCTGCGAGCGTTTCGGCGGCAGAAAGCCCTCGAAAACGAAGGCGTCCGTCGGCAGGCCGGAGACGGAAAGCGCGGCTATCGCGGCTGTCGGGCCGGGTATGGGGACGACCGGGATGTTTTCCTGAATCGCCGCGTTGATCAGATAATATCCGGGGTCGGAGATTCCCGGCGTGCCCGCGTCGGATACGAGGGCTGCGGATTGCCCCTGAAGGAGCCGGGAAATTATGACGGGAGCCTTCTCCTCTTTGTTATGGTCGTGGTAGCTTGTTAATTGTTTATGGATGTCGAAGTGAGATAGCAGCTTCTGCGTGTGCCTGGTGTCCTCGGCGGCGATGAAATCCGCCTCTTTTAAAATCCTCACCGCGCGAAGGGTGATGTCTTCTAAGTTGCCGATAGGGGTAGCGACGATATATAAAGAGCCGGGCAATCAGAAGCTCCTGTATCGGTTCGTTATCGGGAACCTCCTGTCGCGTCCGAGCGCGCGCGGGGTAATCTTTATCCCCGGCGGGGACTGGCGGCGTTTGTATTCGCTTATGTCCACGAGGCGTATCACGCGCTTTACCGCCTCCTGGTCGAACCCGAGCTGCACCATCTCTTCCAGGTCGCGGTCTTCCTCGATGTAGGCCTTCAGTATCGGGTCGAGCACCTCGTAAGGCGGCAGGGAATCAACGTCCTTCTGGTCGGACCTAAGCTCCGCGGACGGGGCCTTCGTTATTACGCGCGCGGGTATTATCTCGCGCCCGTATCGGCGGTTCACATGTCGGCAAAGCTCGTAGACCATGGTCTTGGGCACGTCCTTGATTACGGCGAACCCGCCGGCCATGTCGCCGTAGAGCGTGGCATAGCCGGTGGACATCTCGCTCTTGTTGCCGGTGGTCAGCACAAGCCAGCCGAACTTGTTCGACAGCGCCATCAGGAGGTTCCCGCGAATCCTCGCCTGGAGGTTTTCCTCCGTTACGTCCCTCTCGCGCCCGGCGAAGGCGTCCTTGAGCATCGCCTCCATGCTCGCGTAAGCCGGGGCGATGGGTATCTCCGTTAATGGAATATCGAGGTTCCCCGCGAGCTTGTAAGTGTCTTCGGAGCTCTCCTCTGAGGTATATTTGAACGGGAAGAACGTCCCCTGGACGTTCTCCTTTCCTACGGCCTCCACGGCGATGACCGCGACGATGGAGCTGTCTATCCCGCCGGAGAGCGAGACCACTACTTTGTTGAAGCCGTTCTTCCGGACGTAGTCGCGCGTGCCGAGCACCAGGGCCTGGAAAACCTCCTCCATAGCCTCAGGCGGCTCAGGCGGCGAAGGCGGCGTCATGCGCTCCCTTGCAGGCTGCGGGACGGCGGGCACGTTGATGAACCGTTGACCCCTGTCCTCGTGCAGGTAGCGCTCGACCCTGCTCCTGGGGTCGATGAGCCGGGCGTGGAAGACGGATTCGACGTCGAGGTCCGCGACTATGAGAGCTTCATTGAACTGCGGCCCCTGGGTTATGAGCTTCCCCTGCTCGTTCATTATCATCCCGTGACCGTCGAACACAAGCTCGTCCTGCCCGCCGACCATGTTGTTGTACGCAACAATAGCAAGGTTGTCCGACGCGCGCGCGGTCAGCATATGGCGCCTGAACTTCCACTTGCCCTTGTAGTAAGGCGATGCGTTTATGTTTATTATCACCTCGGCGCCGCTTAGAGCCTGGCCCCGAAGCGGGCCGTTCGGCATCCATATGTCCTCGCAGATGTTCACGCCGATCTTTATCCCGTAGAGGTCGTAGACGGGATAGCCCTTCCCGGCCTGGAAGTAGCGGTATTCGTCGAAGACGCCGTAATTCGGGAGATAGGTCTTGTGATAGACGTCTATAAGCTTTCCGTCCGAGACGAAGGCGGCGGCGTTATAGATGTCTTCCAGCTTGTCCACGAAGCCGACGACGGCGGCTATGCCCCGGCTCTCGGACACTATTTCTTTCAGCGCGGAGAGGTTGTCGTCGATAAAAGAGGGCTTCAGCAGCAGGTCTTCGGGCGGATAGCCGGTTACGGCGAGCTCCGGGAAGACGACGATGTCCGCGCCCTGCTCCCTTGCGCGCCGGAGATAGGATGCGATTTTTTTAAAGTTGCCGTCAAGGTCACCGACGGTGCAGTTTATCTGCGCCATGGCAAGTCTCAGGTTCCGCAAAACTCACCTCCGGCTGTGTCCCATCGGGTTTTTATTTTCAAGGTCCTTTATTATCCCGTTTATCCTTTGGGCCTTGCTCGGGTCGTATTTCGCCGCGAGCTTGAGTTTCTCGATGCCCATCCGAGTCCGGCCAAGGTCGATGAGCACAAGCCCCCAGTTCTCGTATGCCGGCGAGAAATCCGGTTTCAGGGCCGTCGTCCGCCGGAATTTCGCCGCCGCATCTTTCTTGTCCCCGGCCTCCATGAGCGCCACGCCCCAGTTGTACCAGGGCTTGGCAAATTTCGGGTCCATCTTCGTCGCAATCTCGAACTTCCGATAAGACTCTTTATACCTTCCCTGCTTCGAGAGTATCACTCCCCATGCATTGTAAGCGTCCAGATTCTTTGGATCCAGCTTGACGGCCAGTTGAAACTGCCTGACCGCTTCCGGGAAATTATTGTTCATCGCGGCGAGAGCGCCCTTGCCATATGCGTCTTCCGACTGCCGGGTAACCGCCGCCCGCGCAGACGGCGCGGTAACAAAAGATAACGCTGCCAGGATACATACAAAAAAACTTTTCATAAAGGCTCCTTTATGCCTTACCAGGGAGTTGGCGGTACCGGAATCGAAGGCCTGTCCGGGACAGGCGGCGACGGCGGCTCAGGCGCTTCCGGCGGGCCCGGAGGCGGCGGCACGAAATCCCCCGCAGACGGGATATCCAGCCGCTCGTATCCGTCCGGAATCCGGAAGAGAGACGACTCCTGCCTGCCGATTTTTATATCCGTATAAGTGTAGCGCCAGCTGCCGTCGATGGCTTCGGCCTGTATGGGCCAGCCGAGGTCTATGGCGACCCACATATACATCCTGCGCCTCTCTCCGTTATCGTCCTTTACGGTCACCCTGTATTTGACGCACCTGTGCCCGTCGAGCGTGGCGTCGCCGATTTTTTCAGCACTGACTACGCCTGTGCCGGTCGTCAGAGGGTTGGAGTTATTCCGGTTAAGTGCCATTTCCATATATTTCATCTCTCTCGGCATGAGCATCCAAACCACATGTTTGTCGAGCCTGGTTATGATAATGCTCTTGCCGGCAGACTCTCCCATCGGCTCGGAGCGCTGTTTCTTCTTTGTGTAATAGAACTTCATTGACTGCCTGTGCCCGCCGGAATATGCCGTCATAACGCATGAGAACTCCGGCATCTTGCGCAGCATGCCCGATAAGTCGTTGCGGGCGGCAAGGGCCTGGACCGGAACCAGCAGCAGCAATGCAAGAAAAACCGTCATTCTCTTCATCTGCGCCTCCTGTTTTGTCGGTAAACCGAACGTCTCCCTCGGTCGGTTATTTTAGCGGAACGTGAAATCCGGTTAGAATATCCTTCAACGGCGTTTTCGTCCTGTCCGCCGCGAGCTTTGCGTCTTCGTATTCCGGCACGGCCTTCAGCGCCCTGCCTCCGCGCTTCCCAACCTTCACGCGCACCTTCATACCCGAAGCCTTCGCTTCAAGGAACTCCCTTGCAAGCTTATACCTGCGCCCCTCCGAAACCCTTACGCCGAAGGTCGTCGTCTCCTCCATTATTACATCTACAATCGCCGATACGTTATCATGCGCGCAGAGCGCCGAGAACGTCGCCGCGGGACGCGATTTTTTCATTATTATCGGCGTAAGCCATACGTCCAGCGCCCCGGCCTTCAGGAGTCTTTCCATGACGTATTCGTAGACGCGCGGGTCCATGTCGTCTATGTTCGTCTCTATCAACGTCACCTGGTCTTCTTCGTAGCCGCCCGGCCCGTCTTTCCGTTCGCCGTTTCTGCCTATGAACGCCCTCAAAAGATTCGGCCTGCCGGGAAGCTCCATGTCTCCCGCGCCGGAACCGGCGGATAAGACCTCCATCTGCGGCATGGGGCCGAAGCCATCGGAAAGCTCTGCCGCCAGCGCCGCGCCCGTGGGCGTCGTCAGCTCGGCGCCCGCATCCGACTGGTATACCGGTATCCCCTTTATAAGCTCCGCCGTGGCCGGGGCCGGGACGGGAAGGATTCCGTGCGCCGTCTTCACCTCTCCGGAGCCCAAGTTCAATGCGGAGAATAAAATCCTCTCCGGGCCGAGCATATGAACGGCCAGGCAGACGCCGGCGATGTCGATTATGGAATCTACCGCGCCGATTTCGTGGAAATGCACCTCGTCCACGCCAATCCCGTGCGCTCTGGCTTCGGCTTGGGCAAGCCTGTTAAAAACACCGATGGCGCGTTCTTTAACCGCCTTTGGGAGCTTCGATTTCTTTATTATTCTTTCGACCTGCGGGAGGTTCCTGCGGGGCTGGGGCGAGGTAATTTTGACGGTGAACTTGCTCCCGGCAAGGCCGCCCCGCTTTACTTTTTTAATCGACGCGGACCAGCCTGCGAGCGGAAGCGTTTCCATAACATCCCGCCATTTTTTAAAGTCGCACCCTGCGCCCATCAAAGAGCCAAGGAGCATGTCGCCCGATACGCCGGAGGAGCAATCGAAGTATAGAATCTTGTTATTCATAATTGTAGGGGCCGCACCAAGCGCAGCGCGTGTCGGCCAATTTAAAAAACTCCTGGATTCCCGCTTTCGCGTGAATGACGGCTTATTTTACTCCCCCAGCATGTTTATCCTGTGGGCAAGGAACCCCGCCCCGAAGCCGTTGTCTATGTTCATCACGGCGACGCCCGGCGCACAGGAATTGAGCATGGTGAGGAGCGCGGCTATTCCGCCGAACGACGCGCCGTAGCCCACGGACGTCGGCACGGCGATTACGGGTTTGTCCACCAGCCCTCCCACGACTGAGGCGAGCGCCCCGTCCATCCCGGCGGCGACGACTATCACGCGCGCCGACGCCAGGACTTCCTTCCTGCCGAGCAGCCTGTGGATGCCCGATACGCCGACGTCGTACATCGTCTCCACCCTGCTTCCCAAGGTCTGGGCCGTGACGGCGGCCTCCTCGGCGACCGGTATGTCCGTCGTCCCGGCGGTGGCGATAAGCACAAGCCCATCCGTCGGCGGGCGTTTCTTGTGCTCTATGACGACGGCGCGGGCAAGCTCGTTGTATCGCGCGCGCCTGTCGAGCGCTTTGAGGGCCTTGTATGCCTCCTTGTCCGCCCGCGTGGCAAGCACGTCGGAGCGTTTCGCCAGCATCCGCTCCGCGATGGCGCGTATCTGGGCGGGAGTCTTCCCCTCGCAGTATATTACCTCCGGCGCGCCCTGCCGGAGGCTCCTGTGGTGGTCTACCACGGCAAACTGTATGTCCTCGAAGGGCAGGTGCCGAAGCTCCGAAAGCGCGGCCTCCACGTCAGTCTTACCTTCGCGCACCTGTTCCAGAAGCTCTTTAAGCCTTTCTTTCATCCTATCTCGCTCTTCAGATCCCTCGCCATGAGGTCTTTCACGACCTTCGAGGCCGCTTTTCCTTCATACAGCAGGCTGTGCACCTGCTCCGTTATGGGCATAGGGACATTGTATTTTTTCGACAGCAGATAGGCCGCCTTGGTGGTTTTTACGCCTTCGGCCACCGTCATCATGGCGGAAAGTATGTCGGGAAGCCTCTCCCCCTTGCCGAGCCTGTATCCTACCGTCCTGTTCCTTGACAACTCGCCCGTGCATGTGAGGACAAGGTCTCCCATGCCGGAGAGACCGGAGAACGTGAGGGGATTCGCGCCCATCGCCATGCCGAGCCGGGCGATTTCCGCAAGACCCCTCGTAATGAGCGCCGCGCGGGTATTGTGGCCGAAGCCCAGGCCGTCCGAGCACCCGGCGGCGATTGCAATGACGTTCTTCAGCGCCCCGCCGAGTTCCACGCCCATGACATCCGGGCTTGTGTATATGCGGAAGTATTCCGTGCTGAAGACCGACTGGATATGCCTGGCGGTCGCCGGTTCCCTGGAGGCGACGGATACCGCCGTGGGCATTTTTTCGATTACTTCCTTTGCGAAGCTGGGGCCGGAGAGGAAGGCGCTTTTTGTGTGGAATTCCCTGGGGAGAACGTCTTCCATGACCTCGTTCATGGTCATCAGGCTCTCGTTTTCTATGCCCTTTGAGGCGGAGACGAAATAGGCCTCAGGCAGGACAGATTCAGCCAGGGTCTTCAGCACCCCGCGCGCGACGTGCGAGGGCGTAACGGTCAGTATTATCGACCTGCCCTCTGCGGCCTCCTTCAGGTTCGAGGTTATTTCCATATCCGGCAGGGTATGGCCCGGCAGGTAGAGGTCGTTTACGCGGCTCTCCCGCATGCGCCCTGCCAGGTCTTTCTCAAAGACCCAGAGCGATACCTCGTGCCCCTTGCCGGCAAGGAGCACGGCCAGCGTCGTCCCCCACGCACCCGCCCCGATTACGGCGATTTTCTCGGACAATGCATCAACTCCAGTTAAAGTCCCGCAAGGGACTCTCTCTCGGTCGTCTAATGTTCGGTCGTCCCTTTGGGGACTTCAACCCTTTATTACCCCTATCGGCCTGAGTTTTGCGACCCGTTTGGCTATCCCCGCATTATGCACGACATCTACCACCTGGTCAATATCTTTGTAAGCCTCCGGAATCTCTTCTTTTAAGGCGTCTCTGCCTGTGTAGCGCGCGATTACGCCCATGTCTTCGAGCTCCCGCTCTATCGCCCTGCCCCGGCAGGCTTTCACAGCCGCCGCGCGGGACATCACCCGCCCCGCCCCGTGGCAGGCGCTCCCGAAGGTCTCCTTCATGCCCCGCTCCGTGCCCGCCAGTATGTAGGAATAAGTCCCCATGTCTCCGGGTATGATTACCGGCTGGCCGATGTCCCTGTAAAGCTCCGGCGTCTCCGGATGTCCCGGCGGGAACGCCCTAGTCGCGCCTTTCCTATGGACGGCGAGTGTCATCTTTTTGCCGTCCACCTCGTGCTCCTCGAACTTTACGATATTGTGCGCCACGTCGTATATGAGAGTCATTCCCAGGTCGCGAGGCGAGAGGTGGAGGACGTGTAGAAAGACCTCCCGCGCCCAGTGCATTATCATCTGCCGGTTGGTAAAGCCGAAGTTCGCCGCCGCGCGCATGGCGGCGAGATAGTCCCGCCCCTCAGGCGAGTCAATCGGCGCGCAGGCGAGCTGGCGGTCCGGCAGGCTGAAGCCGTATTTGCGCACCGACGCCTCCATCACCTTCAGATAATCCGTGCAGACCTGGTGGCCGAATCCGCGCGAACCGGTATGAATC